>JAPPQC010000001.1 GCA_028817225.1 Gammaproteobacteria bacterium
GCGTCCATTGATTGCAAGAGGCAGGCGGCTGCGTTGTTGTTTGCCGCCTGAGTTTTCAGGTTGGCGAGATTGATTTTCAGGGTGCTTGCCGGCTGCGGCTTTCCCGAAAGTTGGACTTCTGTTTTCCGGTGCGCTGTGCAGCAGGTGGCGCAGTAGGGCCAGTCTTCGCGCCCGAACGGGGCCTCGTCGTTGTCTTCCTCAATCAATTCGGCGAGATGCTGCGCCAGCATGTGCGGTGTCAGGTTTTGCTCTATGACCAGCGTGTCGCCGTCCATGCGCGCGTTGCGGATGCCGCCGCTGCATCGGTCGCCGCCGGCGATGTCCAGTGTTTTGTGCAAGTGGTTGCCGTCGGCGCGCACGCCGATAATGGCGGTGAAAATCCCGGAGCCGCCGCCGGAAGAGGTCAGCAGATAGGCGACTGAACCGTTGGCGGCCACGCCCAGTTTCCTGGCCTGCATGGAACCATCGGCACTGTGCCGCGCACAATTTTCAACAGCGACCTCTTTCACGGACAACAGGCGCTCCAGGCACGGCAGGGGGGCGTCCGCCTGCGCCCCGCTAAAAAGCAGCAGCACAAGCAGCGCGCGCCGCAGCGCTGTGGCAGAGAGCGGCAGCACGGACAGCGCACGCCGCAGCGATGCGGCAGAAAGCGGCAGCACGGACAGCGCGCGCCGCAGTGCTGAGGCAGAAAGCGGCAGCACGGACAGCGCACGCCGCAGCGCCCCGGCAACCCGCCTCACACCCCTGCCGCTTTCAATGTGTTTTCAATCAGGCAGGCCACCGTCATCGGGCCGGTGCCGCCGGGCATGGGTGTAATTGCGCCCGCCACTTCGCGCACTTCGTCAAAAGCCACATCGCCGACGATTTTGCCGTTGCGGCGGGTGACGCCGACATCGAACACGGCGGCGCCGGGCTTGACGAAACTTCGGCGCACCAGTTCGGGCATGCCGGCGGCGGCGACGAGGATGTCGGCGTCGCGGCACACGGCCTCGATGTCTTTCGTCTTTGAATGGCACAGCGTCACGGTCGCATCCACGCCGCGCAGCGCCAGCAGCATCACCTGCGGCAGACCGACCAGGTGCGAGCGGCCGATGACGACGGCCTTGCGCCCCTGCGTCGGGATGTCGTATTGCTCCATCAGGCGCATCACGCCGAGCGGCGTGCACGGCACGAGGTGCGGTTTGCCGCGCAGCAGGCGTCCGAGGTTTTCGGCGGTCAGGCCGTCCACATCCTTGGCGGCGGGAATCAGGTCAATCAGCGCGCCGGCGTCCACGGCATCGGGCAGCGGCAGTTGCAGCAGGATGCCGTGAACCGAATCGTCCGCGGCCAGTTCGCGCACCGTTTGTTCCAGCGTGCGTTGCGCGACATCGCCGGGCAGTTCAACCAGCCGCGTCTTGAGGCCGCCGCGCGCGGCCATCTTCAACTTGAGGTTCACATACAGGCGGCTCGGCGCATGGGCGCCGACGAGCACCGTCGCCAGCGTCACATCCGGGCCGCCCGCCGCCGCGAGTTTTTCGGCGACCTGGCCGACGATGCGTTCGGCGGTCTTGCGCCCGTCGAGCAGCGTGGCCGGCGCGGCGGCGTGCGCGGAGGTCTTTCCGGCGGCCCGGCGGGCGGCCTGTCGCTGCGCGGTGTCGGTCAAGCGTTCGGCGGCGTCAGTTGCGCGGCTGCTTGTCGGGGTGCAGGTAAATCAGGCTTTTGCCGAGGCGCCCGCCGTAGTTGCCGGCGGAGATCATCATCAGGCCGTCGGTGTCTTTGGATGCGGCGATGGCCGCCTGCGTGGCCTCGATAATGCAGTCCATGCCGCGCCCGTTCATGATGATTTCCATCACCGAGTTGACGCCGTCGGGCAGTCCGCATTCCACATCCGGCTCGTCGCGCAGCAGCGGGCAGAACTTCTCGTAGGTGCTGGCGATGGTGAAGTCGTACTGGCTGCCGGCCTTCGAGCCGCTGCCGGCGATGCCGCCGGGAAAGGTGGAAATGACGCCCGCCACCGGCAGGATTGCCTCAACGCCTTTTTCGGCGGCGGCCAGCGCCGAGTCGGTGTCTTTGCCGAAGAACCACAGGTTGCCGCCCATCAGCCCGTCGGCGTAGCCGAGCCTGCGGTCGAGGATGAACTCGCCGCCCAAAATCGGTATCCACCACATCTTGCGGCCATGGCGCGTGATGCGCTTCTGGTGGCCGTTGCCGAAGTAGGCGACCTTGCGCCCCATCTGAAAATGGTCGCCGCCGTCCAGCAGGTTGAAGCACGACGCGGTCGGGCAGGTCAGCACATTCTGGCTGATGCGAACCAGCGCCGCGCGTTCAAGTTTTTTCTCGCGCTCTTTCCAGAAGCGCGGCGCGTGCAACTGGACGACGGCGCCGGGGCGCCCGTCGGGCGTTGCGAAACTCTCGTCGCCGCCGGGGCCGACATAGCGGTCCATGCCCGCCTCGCAGTCGCACAGGATTGAGCTCGAGCCGTTGCCGGTGCAGGCGTTGACGGCGTGGTCGAGCCACTTCCTGTCCCTCGCGGTAATCAGGAACTCGACATAGATGCTCTTGAAAGCCTCGGCGTAGGTGTCGTCAATGAGCGCGCCCATCGTCAGTTTCTCCCTTTGCCTTCGTACACCGCTTTTTCGGTGATGACCTTGTCCATGAACACATCGTGCGGCGCGACCAGCACTTCGTCGAACATCTGCGATTCATAGGCGAGCGCGACCAGCGGGCAGTCGGGGCGCGCCCGTTCCAGCAGGCGGTCGTAATAGCCCTGGCCGTTGCCCATGCGCCCGCCGCCGCGGTCGAAGCCGACGCCCGGCACCATCACGATGTCGAGCGCCTCCGGCTCCACTTCCTTTGCCGGGTCGCCCCAGCGGTCGCGCGGCGGCTCGAGTATCTTCCACTTGCCGACGACCAGTTCGTCGAAACTCTCCAGGTGCCACAGGCCGAGTTTGTTGTCGCCTTTCTCGTCCACGGTGCAGTAGGGCACGATGATTTTCCTGCCGCCTTTGGCGATTTCCTTCTCCAGGTGCGGCTTGGTGCGCGTCTCCGAGCGGCAGTCGATGTACCACATCGCGGTCTGCGCCTTCTGGTATTCCGGCAGCGCGATGAACTTCTCGCAAATGGCCGCGCTGACCTCGTCCTTGTTCTCCTGCGCGGCGCGCGCGTCATAGGCCTGGCGGCGCATCTTGTTCTTGCGCTCCATAATCTGCTCAAGTTCCTGCGGTGTCAGTGGCATG
>JAPPQC010000002.1 GCA_028817225.1 Gammaproteobacteria bacterium
CAAACTGGATTCGCTGGAGGCGACTGCGGAGAGACAGGATTATTTTCTTTAGGCAAGCTGTTGATGCTGTCCGTCGCCGGCAAGTCATCAATACCCCGAAGAAAAAAACATGCTGGTTGCGGACATTATGTCACAAGGCATGAACAGATGTATCTGTTAGGAATTCACACGGGCCATGACGCATGCGCGGTGGTCTATGACGAATACCGCTTGCTGAGCGCTGTTCCTCTGGAGAGGATAACCCGCAATAAAAATGACGGCGGCTGCTATCCTTCCCCCGCTGTCGTTGAAGCCCTGGCGCAGGCGGGAATTACCCGGAAACAAGTTGGAACGGTTGTCATGGGGCGTGACGGCCAGTTTTGGGAGTCCGGTGGATACATACAGGCGCCGCCTTTCATTCAGGGGGCAAACTGGCATCTCCGCAACCTTCATCATCGCCTTTGCCATGGAGGCAGGACCCGTGAGCTTGTCTGGCACGCACGACACAGCAGGAAAAGTGCAGACTCCCTTTTCAATGCCAGGCGCTTCTGCATGGAACACGATTTCCCGCAAAAGCCCCGGCTTTTCTTCTTCAACCATCATTTCGCCCATGCACTGGGCGCGCTTTTCCACACGGATTGGGATGACGCCCTTATCTACACTGCTGACGGCAGGGGTGATAACGTCTCCTACAGTCACCGCATTCTGAAGAAAGGCGGGCTGCTGGATTGCTGGGGAGGAGAAGAGGACACGCTCCAAAAAACGCAATCCAAGGGAGGAAGCGTTGGAGAACTCTATTCCCTGACAACACGCTATCTGGGATTCAAGGCTTTGCGCCACGAGGGTAAAGTCCTGGGACTCGCCGCTCATGGGTCTCCCCGCTTTGCCGAGAGCCTGATGCGGCATTTTCATGTGGACAGGAAAGGACGCATTCTCGGTCGAGACAAACACCGCCGCCCATGGCGAAAAGCAATCAGGAACATGGCGCAGAACCATGTTCGGGAAGATGTCGCCGCATCAGTGCAAAAGGTCCTGGAAACGCTCGTTCTGGATTCAGTCGGCAAGATTCTGAGGCGTCACGCAGTGCGCCGTCTTGCCTTGTCAGGCGGCGTTTTCTCCAATGTTCGCCTGAACCAACGCCTCGCGGAAGAATTGCCCGTAGATGAAATCTTCGTCTATCCCGCCATGACCGACCAGGGTCTGGCTGCCGGAGGAGTGCTGCAATATCTGCTTGAACGGGATGGCATAACAACCTGGCTCTCCAGACGCGAGCGTCTCACTCATGTCTATCTGGGGAAAAATTATGACACGGAAGCCGATGTTCTTCTCAAACATGGCGGCGCCGAAGTTGTTCCTTATGCGCCAGACAGCCTGGAGGAGAAAATCGCCGCACTTCTTGATGAAGGAAAAATTATCGCCCTTTATCTGGGCCGTTCGGAATATGGCCCTCGTGCCCTTGGCGCCCGATCCATTCTGGCCGCGGCCACCGATGCGCGCGTCAATGACTGGCTCAACAAAAGGCTGTCGCGCACCGAGTTCATGCCTTTCGCCCCCGTCGTGAGCGCTGAAAAGGCGGAAGACATCTTTGACATCAGACCATCCATGCTCTACACCGCGCGCTTCATGACCATCACATGCAATGTCAGACCTGAATGGCGCGGCAAGATTCCCGCTGTCGTGCATATAGACGGCACGGCAAGGCCGCAGGTTATCGTCCGCGACCGGAATCCACTCTACTATGACATCCTCAAGGCTTATGAGAAACGGACGGGTATTCCGGTTCTCATCAATACCTCTTTCAATGCCCATGAAGAACCCATCATCAATACGCCCCAGGAATGCGCCGCCGCCCTTATGGAAAAGCGTGTGGATTTCGTTGCGACACACAACGCCCTCTGGGGAAAACCGGCATAAATATCAAAGTGTATTTCCTTGCTTGTCTCATCAAACTATCACCGTCAACTTGGCGCGTGACTCGTCGCTCAGCTTGCCTTCAAGCCATGCAATGCGTTCATTCTTGTGATCGTCTTTTTCTTCTCCGGGCATGAGTTCTTCAGGGATTTCAGACAGGCGGACATCGCCGAACCGCAAAGCCCATTCAGCATCATGAGAACCGCCTGTAATCTCCTCCAACTCCTTTTTAAGGAAAAGGTAGATGTATGATTCCGGACCCCATGGATCATCGGAATTCTCGATGGGGAAAGCCTTGTCCAGGATACCGGTGTCCCTTGAAAATTTTCGCAAATAGGCCATGAATGGATTCAGTCCATACAATGATTCATCTGCATCAGCAAAAAGTAGCACGCTGTCATCATTCCTGATTGTCTCGCCACAGATATCCGTCTTCTCAATAGAGTCTTTCTCGGCCCCGTAACCATCCTCGACACTCGTCAGGTACTTTGTGAAATAGAGATGATTCTCCGCTTTGGCGGTCTCATATAAATGGTCACTTGCCCTGCGTATTTCTTCGAGACATTTTTTGCGCCAGTCAAGACTGCCTTCAGCCAGCAAAACAAAAAAGAGCGGGGCCAAATTGACAATGCCTTTGAGGCCCGGACTATAGGGATAGCAATGCTCCACCAGGTCATATGCAAGCTGCACACTGGAATCAATCTTGAGATTGATCTGCCTGTCTGATGAAGGTTTGTTGCCGCTGAGTGCATCTGCATTGGCGCCCAATTTACTGGCTTGCCGTTGCATGGGGGTCAAACGTGCAGTATCAACAGGCTCGTTGCCACCAAGCACTTCTTCACTGACATCAAATGCACGAGCCAGCCGTTTCGCGGTAGTCGAGCGCACAGTCACGCTCGCCGCCGAGGACTCAATACGCGCAATTTGACGAGCTGAGACTTTGGACTCAGCAGCGAGTTTTTGCCGAGACCACTCTTTCACATCCCGCCGCAGTTCTTTCAATCTTTCTGGTTTGATTTTCATAAGTTCCTCCTTGAATAGAGTTGACTTGATTCCAAATGAGTCCTGACTTTAGCACAAAATAAAATGACATAAATGGATATTTTCATATTTTTCTATTGGTATAGTGTGACATTATAGAGAAGAGAATGACATAAGCAAAAAAATATGATAATCCACGGCAGTACCGCGGATTTTACAGAGAAATCCACAGTAGTACCGTGGATTTCTGACAATCTGTGCTATTCTCACAAATATGAAACTGAAACGAAGCGTTGATTTACCAGGGCTGCTGGCCCAAAAATCTCACTTTCTTTTCGGGCCGCGCGGCACCGGCAAAACCTTTCTGGCGCGAGAGCAACTCGGCGGAAAAGCGGCCTTTTGCGACCTGCTGCACTCCGATACTTATCTGACGCTCTCTACCAGCCCTTCGGATCTGGAAGACATGGTGCACGAGCAAATCACAAGGCCCAACGAGCCCGTATTCGTTGTTATTGACGAGATACAGAAACTTCCATCTTTGCTCGACGAAACGCACAGACTCATTGAGAGCAAGGGGTGGAAGTTTCTGCTGACTGGCAGTTCTGCCCGCAAACTTTACCGCCGTGGGGTCAACCTCCTCGCCGGCAGAGCCTGGAACCAGAACCTGCATCCCCTGACCTGGAAGGAAATACCGGACTTCCACCTGAGCCGCCATCTGCGCTACGGTGGCCTGCCTGCTGTTTACCTGAGTAGTGAACCGCGCAAAAAATTGCAACTGCAGGCATATGTGACAAATTACATCGAGCAGGAAATCCAGATGGAGGGCCTGGTCAGAAAAATTCCGCAGTTTTCCAGATTTCTGAAAGCCGCCGCCCTGACCAACGGCAAAGTTCTGAATTTTGACAAACTCGGGCGGGATTATGCGATGCCGCCGAGCACAATCCGTGAGTATTACTCGATATTGCAGGAAACCTTTATCGGCATGGTGCTTGAACCCTTGAGCAAATCCACAAAACGAAAAGCGGTAAGCACCTCTAAATTTCATTTCTTTGACACCGGGGTTCTGGCCGCTCTCAACGGCATGAAAACCCTGGAAAGAAATTCCGATATTTTCGGCAACTTCCTTGAAACCTGGCTTGTCAACGAAGTCCGGGCATATATCAGTTACCGGCGGTTGCACCTTCCGCTGCACTACTGGCGCACGACAGCGGGCTATGAAGTGGATCTGGTGGCGGATGACGAGGCCGCGATTGAGATTAAGTCCACGCGCAGAGTGGCCCGGGAAGACTTGAAGGGCCTCACGGCGCTGAAAGAAGAGGGAATCGTGGAGAAGTTTTTCCTCGTCAGCGAAGACAAGACCGCCATTTTGCGAAACGGCGTTCACTGCCTTCACTGGTCCGACTTTCTGGAAAAACTGTGGGGCGGGGAAGTCATCCGGGCGTGACAGCATGAAAGGCCATGAACAGGTTCAGCACCCGGCTGTCCGTTTTGTCGGCGGAAAAATCATCCGGGCATGACGGCATGAAAGACAGCGGGGTTGTTCGCGGTGTCTGGGCGGCGGGGCGTTATCTGGTGGCTGATGTGCCGCAGGCGCGGGCGCTTGGAGAGTGGATAGCGGAGCGCGGCTTTGAGCGTTATATCGGCGAGTCGTACCGGCTCAAGCGCCACGGGCGGCGGCGCAACAAACTGTACGGGTTTCGCCTGCCGGTGACGGCGAGCGAAGTCATCATGAAAGTCTTCCGGATTGACCCGCGTTACCGGCGCGGGCGGAAGGCGGATTTGCTGGTTCGCCAACTGATGGGAAGAGACTACAACCGCAACGCCTTTCTCTGCTGCCTGGCGATGCGGCGGGCGGGACTGCCCGTTGCCAGGCCGCTCGCGTGGTGGAGTTGGAAGCAAAAAGGTCTGTTCGGCGGGAGCAGCGTCTTTCTGTATGAAAAGATAGCGGCTGACCGGTCACTCGACGACTTCTGCCGCGCCATCAGGGAGAGCAACCGCGGCGATGCCGAACGACTGCTGGAAGCGGTCAAGCGCAAACTGGCGCGGGAACTGCACCGGATGCACAGCGCCGGCATTCGCCACCGCGACCCCCAGGCGATCAATATCCTGGTGGACGCGCCGCCTTCCAACGAGGCGGAGCAGGCAACCTTCCACTTCATTGACTACGACAGTTGCTCGCGCACGAGGGTGGCGATTCCGCTCATCAGGAAGTTTTTCGATATCCGGGATTTGCGCGTCATCTATCAGGACGAATTCGGCCCCCACGACCTCCTCGACCTGTACCCGGGCTGCGAACAGGCGGCGCTGTGGCATACTGTACTGAGGTTCTGGCAGCACGGCGGTTTCGCGCCGTGGCGCTCCACTCCGTGGCCCGGGATTGAAAAAGCAAGACGAATGAGCGGCAAAAAAGCACGATGATTGCGCGCCCTTCCCTGTGCCCTTCCCCGCACGACGGGAAGCCGCCCGCCCGCACCGCACCGCCCGACTGAAAATGGCCCAGAAGAACATCCTCCTGAACGATTTCTCCGAAGACTACACCAGTGACCTTCGTCATTACCTCGACGACGACATCAATATCAAGGTGTGGATCGGCAGAAAAAAGAACAAGGTAACGACCCTGCCGCGGGAGGACTTTTACCGCTCGCTGCTGTTCAGGAAAAACCGGCTGAAAGTCAACTACCGCTACCGGCGCGAATTTCTCGAGATCTACCCGGAAGTCAGGAAGCACGCCGACACCTTCCTGAACATGTATTGCCGGCGCCCGGTGCTCTACGGCGGCAACGACGCGATTGACATGATGGACGCCTTCCATGTCTATATCCACTTTTTCATTGACCTGCTGAAGTCCAACGACATCCGGCATGTTTTCTTTGAAGTCATCCCGCACCACGCCGACTACCTGCTCTACCTGGTCGCGAAGGCGCTGAACATCAAGACCTGGATGTTCTACTCCGCGCCCGCGCCCGGCAAGTCGTTCGTCACGAGCGACATCGAGAACATCGGTTCGCTGGACACCGGCGGCGCGGAGATTGAACCCGTCCGGCTGAAGAGAAATTACCGGAAGAAGTACTACTACATGGACAGAAAGGTCAGGACCAACCTGCCCGTCAAACTGGTTTCGGCGGCGTTTTTCAGGCGCGACCTGAACCTGTTTCTGCACCGCTTGCAGGCGCTGGCGAGAAACGCGCGATTCAAAAGAAACTACCGGCAATTTGTGGCGCCGCCGCCCACAGGGAAATTCGTCTATTTCGCGCTGCACCTTCAGCCCGAACTCAGCACCACCAGCCTCGGCGGCGTCTTTGTTGACCAGGTGCTGGCGCTGGAATGCCTGCGGGCGCTGCTGCCCGACGACTGGTTCATCGTCGCCAAGGAGAACCCGCACCAGACCTGGCATTCGCGTGGCCGCCTGTTCTACGCCCGGCTGCAGAAAATACCCAACCTGCGCTATGTCGGCAAGGAAACCGACACCTATGATCTGGTTGAACAATGCGAGTTCGCCGCCACCGTCAGCGGCAGCGTCGGCCTGGACGCCCTGAGTTTCGGCAAGCGCGTGCTGATTTTCGGCAACGCCTTCTACAAGGGCTTTCCGGGCGTCGTCGCGTGGCGCCCTGGTTTGACGCCGGAGGAAATCATCGCGGCCCCCTTCTCGCACGAGGCGTTCGAGCGCGCCCATGCACAACTGCTTCACAACACGGTGGATGCGGTGACCGATATTGGCCGCAAGCGTCTGGTCAAGAACTTTTCCAATGAGGAAAACGGGCGCGCGCTGGCCGGGGCAATCAATGCGCTCACACGCTGACCCGGCTTCCGGACTTCACGGCCACCGGGCGCTGCTGAAAAGAGCACTGCGGGCCACCGCGAGAAACACACGGTCAATCAGGCCGTTGTACAACCGAATCAATGAATACTTCTATCATTACATCCGCGACAGGTACCCGGAAGTTCTGACGGAAAAACAAACCGTGGAGCAAATCCTGGCAAAAGGAATCAGCCTCGCGCGCTACGCCGACGGTGAATTCAGATTGTGCAGAGGCAAGTCGATCGCCAGACAGCCGGCCAGCCCTGCGCTATCCAGCCGCCTGCGCGAAATACTTCGCAGCGAACATCCAAATCTTGCCGTCGGCATACCGCCCTTTCCGGACAGGGCACGCATCACGGACCCGACGATGGACTCTTTTTTCAGAAAATTCTATTTCCGCGAATGGGAGTCGGTGCACTACATGAAAGACAAGGTCTATCTGTCTTCTGCGGCGTTATGGCCCGACCATTGCGGCCTGCCGCCTGAAGAAGTGCCCGCCCATATCGAACGGTTCAGGCAGGTATGGGAGGACAGAAAAGTAACCTTTGTCTGCAATGACCGGTTCAGAGAAGCGATGTCGTCGTCAGACCTGTTTGACAACACAAAATCCCGCTCTTTCATCCGCGCTCCGGACAAAAACGCCTACGGCTGTTACGATGACCTGCTCGAACAATCCATCCGCCGCCCGACGGACAACCTGTTTTTGCTGGCCTGCGGCCCGACCGCGGCCATCCTCGCCTGCGACCTGGCCGCGAGGGGATATCAAGCCGTTGATGTCGGGGATATTCTGAAACGAACCCGCAACCGGCGCAAAAAATGAAATTCCAGGACTGCCAAGAGCGGTTGAAGAAACGAATGCCCGCCGCGTTGTCCGCGCTCCGGCGCAAGCGCGCACGCAAGGGGGCATAGCGCGCCCAATCAGCGGTATTCGTACGGCCCTTCCAGGAACACTTTCACATTGACCTGGATGCCGTGGGCGTAGGTCGCCATGTTCAGCACCCAGACTTTCTCGTCAATGTCGTTGGTTGCGAGGACAAGTCTTCCGAAGAAGGCCCTGCGGTCGCCGGTCGGCGTGACGACGAAGTTGAAACCGGTTTCTTGGCCCGGCGCCACCTCGAACGAGGACGGCATGTCGCTGCTGTAGCCGAGGCCGCTCAGCAGCGCGGCGCTGACCTTCAGCGTGTAGGTGCCGGTGTTGCGCACGGTCACGGTTTTGGTCGTCGGCCCGCGCACCACCGACAGCCGCCTGAAGACGCCGTCCTGCGGCGCCACCACGGTTCCCGACACGACCCGGTAGCGCACCGTCGCGGTCGTCGCGCCGTCCGCCGCCACCGTTTCCGTCGTCGCCATCGCCTCGACGATGTCGCCAAAATTGAGCGTCGCGCTCGACTCGACGACGCGGCCGTCGGCCACAACCTCAATCTCGGATTCAATGCCGGTGCCGCGCAGCGACAGGTTCCAGACACCTTCGTCATAGTCGTCGCTGACGATGGTCAGCGTTCCGGCGTACGGGGTCGTGCCGCTGTCCGGCGGCGCGAAACGCAGCATCCAGGTGCCGCTGGAGCCGGGCGCGATGCTGCGAACGCTAGTGTCGGCGAGGCTGAAGCCGGTGCCGGTCGCGTCAATCGAGCGGATATTGAGATTGCGCGTGGCCGCATTGCGGACAACCACCGCCGAGGTCACGACCTCGCTGACCGGCACCCGGCCGATGTCGAACACATCGCCGGACTCGACATCGGCGCCGCCCACATTGACCTCAATCTCCGGCTCGACATTGTGGATTTGCAGCCGTATCGGGAACGGGTTGATGACATCGTTGCTCTCGACCAGAATCCGCCCGGTGTGGGTGCCGCGCACATCGGACTGGAAGATCAGCCCGTTGGTGTAAATCGTCGCATTGCCGGGTGCGATTGTCCTGCGCCTGCTCAGGCCGAGGCCGGGCAAGTCGGCCTCCAGTTGAAAACCGGCGCCGCTGACGCTGAGGTCGTACACTTCCAGAGACGCGTTGCCCTGGTTCTGCAACACCAGCGAGATGCGGAACCGCTCCCTGACACCGATATTGGCGATGAAATCATAGTCGTCGCTGCTGCCGTATCCGAAAAACTGCCCGCCGATGATCATAATCGGCGTCATCAACGGCCCGATTCCGTAGCCGCTCAAATCCAGCGTCTTCACCGGGGAATGCGGGTCGTCGCTGACGATGGTCAGCGCGCCGGTGGACACCTTGACCGCCTCGTCCGGCGAGAAATACAGCGTGAAAGTGACCGTGCTGCCCGGGTCAACAGTCCGGGCCTCGCCGGCGATGTCGTAGTCGTCGCCCGCCACCGAGACGGAGTCCATGACAAGAACCGCGTTGCCGTGGTTGCCGACCGTCACGCGGGTCTCCGTCTCGGCCCGCACCGCAATCCCGCCGAAATCATAGAGGCCCGAACTCCGCTGAAAGCCCGGCTCCGCCGCCTCAATGACAATCACCGGGCCGCCGCTGACTCCGACCATGTCGAGCGTCCATTCGCCCTCGTCGGCGTCGTCGCTGGCGATGGTCAGCGTTCCGTGGTAGGTCGTGCCGTAGTCCTGCGCGAAAAGGCGCACCAGCCATGCCGCGGAGGAATTCATCGGCAGGGCACGGGAGCCGCCGCCGCCGAGCAGCGTGTAACCGGCGCCCTCCACCTCGACCGATTCAATATTGAGGTCCGAGTTGCCCTCGTTGTAAACCCGCACCGTGACGGTCTCCGATGTGGCCGGCTCGACCCCGCCGAAGTCATAGACGCCGGCGCCGGATTCATATTCCGCAGCGCCGGCCCGCACGGCAATCTCGGGGCCGATTCCGTACCCCCGCAGCGACACCGCCCGCGCCGGCATCGCATAATCGTTGCCGGTAATCGTCAGCGTTCCGATGGCGGGCGTAATCTTGTGCGGCGGCGAAAACTGCACCACCCACGCCGCGGAGGAACCGGCGGCGACTGTCCGCCCGCCGCCGCCGGCAAGGCGGTAACCGGCGCCGTCCACGCGGGCGGCGGCGTCAAGGGTTCTGCTGCCCTCGTTGTGAATCGTCACCTCAAGGGTTTGCGTCGTGTCTTCCCACACGCCGCCGAAGTCGTGGTTTGTGATATCCGGCGCGATGACCATCACCGGCCCGACCACCGCGCTGTCAAGCGCCAGCGTCCAGCGGCCCTCGTCCACATCGTCGCTGGTGATTGTCAACATTCCGCGATATGCCGCGACACGGCCCCGCGGCCTGAGAACCAGCGTCCATGAGCCGGAAGCGCCCACCGCCAGCGTGCGCATGGCCGCGCCCGCGATGCCGTAGCCCGCGCCCGCAACCTCAACGGACTCAATATGCAAATCGGCGGTGCCGGCGTTTGTGATCGTCACGGTCGCGCTCGCCTCCGCGCCCAGCACCACCCCGTCAAGGCCGTAACTTCCGGCGCCCGACTCAAATTCGGCGCCGTCCACCCGCACCGCGATATCGGGGCCGACACTGACGCCCGCCAGCGGCAGCGTCCAGTCGCCCCGGTACGGATCGTCGCTGGCAATCGTCAGCGCGCCGTGGTAAGTCCCGAAAAGCGCCGGCGGCTCAAACTGCACCAGCCATGTCGCCGAAGAACCGGCGGCGATTATCCGCGTGTCGGTGCCGGCCAGGCGGTAGCCGGCCCCGGTCACGCCGACGGACCCGACATCAAGGGGCCAGTTGCCGGCGTTCGTAACCGTCACCGCGGCGCTTGCCGATGTCCCCGCCAGCACTTCGCCGAAATGATGAACTCCGGCGCCGGATTGATAATCCGCGCCGCCCGCCGAAACGGCGATCTCGGGGCCGAAGCCCGTCCCCTGCAAGCGCACTTCCCTGCGCGGCTCGTCAAAGTCGTTGCCGGCAATCACCAGCATGCCGGTGTGGGTCGCCGCCCTGTCCGGCGGTGAAAACTGCACCGCCCATGTCGCGGAGGCGCCGGCGGCGAGCGTCCGCACATCGCCGCCGGCAAGGCGGTAGCCGGCGCCGGTCACCCCGACATCCAGATTTTCAAGATTCCGGTTGCCCTCGTTGTAAATCCTCACCTCCAGGGTTTGCGTCGTGCCCTCGCGCACCGCGCCGAAATCGTAACGCGCGATATCCGGCTCGACGGCAATCTCGGGGCCGATGACGGTGCCCGCCAGCGGCAGCGTCCAGCGGCCTTCGTCCGCGTCGTCGCTGACGATGGTCAATATGCCGTCGTAGGTGACGGCGTCGGCGCCCGGCTCGAACAGCAGCGTCCACGAGCCGGAAGAACCCGCCGCAAGCGTGCGCGTCGCGGTGCTGAGAAGACGGTAGTTGTCGCCGGCGACCTCAATGGATTGAACATGAAGATGCGCGTTGCCGTCGTTGGCGACCGTCACCGCCGCGGTGACCGGCGCCGCCGTCGAGGTCGTCTCGACGGCGTACCTTCCGGCGCCCGACCCGAAGTCCATGCCGCCCACCCGCACGGCGATATCCGGCCCGACACTGACCGCGTCCAGCGACAGCCTCCAGCCGGAGCCAATGTGGTCGGGGTCGTCGCTGACGATGGTCAGCACCCCGTGATAAGTCCCCGGAACGGGCGGCGGCTCGAAACGCAGCCCCCATTCGTCGTCAAGCCCCGGCTGTATCTTCCGCGAGTGATCATCAACCAGGCTGAACCCCGTGCCGGTCACCGCGATGGACTCGACATGAAGATCCGCGGCGCCGCTGTTGCGAACCTGCAACCCCATGATGCTGTTTGAACCCTGCCGCACACGGTCGAACGAGTAGTGCCTTCCGGTTCCCGGAGGTTGGGCGCCGATGCCGACTCCCCCGACACTGACTTCCATGGAGGGCAAGGCGACATCGGCCCGCAGCGTGGACACCCAGACCCCCTCGTCCATGTCGTTGCTGACAATGGACAGGGTCGTGCTCTGGGGCAAAATTCTCATCAACGGCGCCACAAAACGCACCACCCAGGTGGCGGAAGAAGCGGGCGCAAGCTGCCGGATGTCCGCGCCGTCAAGAAACATCCAGGAAGAACCTTCCAGCGCGACGGACTCGAAATTCAACCTCGCGTCTCCCCGGTTGAACACCCGAACCTCGACGGTTGCCGTCGTGCCCCCTGTCACATTGCCGAAGTTGTAATGCCGGGCGCCCGTGGTGAAGCCGGGGCTGCCGATCTCGACATGAATGTCCGGCTCGCCGCCGCCGCCTGTCAGCGGCAGCGTCCAGCGGCTTTCGTCGGCGTCGTCATTGACGATGACCAGCGTCGTCCGGTGCGTCGTGGCGCCGTCCGGCGGGGTGAAATGCAGCAGCCATGTGGCGGAAGAACCGGCGGCGATGAAGCGCGGGGCGTTCCCGGTGACGCCGAAAGCGCCGCCGCCCGCCTCCACCGATGTCACTCCGAGCCTGGCGCTGCCGGTGTTGGCGACGGTCACCGCCGTGATTTCCGTCGTGCCGGTGCGCACCCGCCCGAAATCATGGATGCCGGCGCCGGACTCAAAGCCCCGCCCGCCGACCGAGACGGTCATCTCGGGCTCGCCGACGGCGCCGCTCAGCCCCAGTCTCCAGTCGGGCACATGAAGATAGTTGCTGCCAATGGTCAGCGCCCCCCGGTAATCCGCGCCGTCCCCGACCGGCGTGAAATGCAGACTCCACACGCCGGTCGTGCCCGGCGCAATCTCGCGGGCGCCGCCGGTCAGGCTGAAGCCGGCGCCGGTCACGCCGATGGAATCAATGTCGAGCACCCTCTCACCGATGTTGCCGATTTGCACCATCGCGGTTTCCGTCGTGTCTCTTCGCACCCCGCCAAAATCGTAACTTCCGGAACCCGGACTGAAACCGGAGCCGCCGATGCGCACGGCCATCTCCGGCCCGACGGCCCTGACCCGCAGGAATATCACATGCACGGGGAAGGAATAGGCGTTGCTGTCTATCGTCACGGCGACGGTTCGCATCCCTCTTTCCAGCGGCCTGAACCGCGCCGGCCTGAACGGCAGGTTAAACGAGTAACTGTGGAAAAACCCGGGGTGCAGCGACAGCGCCGGGCGCATCCGGACTTGATGGCCTTCAACACCGCTGTCGCCGCCGCCGATGTGGATGTCGTCAATTCCCAGAACCCGGGTGCCGCGGTTGCGAACCAGAAGGTTGAAGGAAAGCGTGGAGCCGATGGCGAGGTCGCCCATTTCGTAAACCTCGCGGTTGTCAAGTTCCGTGACACCGTCGCCGGTGGACAGACCGACCAGAATCTCCGGGCCGACGCCCGCCCCCGTCAGGTTCAGGAGCCATGCGGCGCGTTCCGGGTCGCTGGTATGGATGTGCAACTGTCCGTGAAGCGGGGAAGCGACGGCCTGCGGCCTGAAACGCACCGTCAGGGAAGTCGAACTGCCCGCCGCAATCACGCGGGAACCGGGGGGCGAAAAACTGTAATGAGCGCGGCCCTCGGGCCCCTGCTCCACCGAGTGGATCACCAGGGCGCCGATGCCGTTGTTGCGGATGTTGACGGTCACGGTCTGCGTCGTGCCGACGAACACCTCGCCGAAATCATGCGCCGCCGCGCCCTCCCGGAAAACGCGCCCGGCAACCTCCAGGCTGACCTCCGGCGCGCGGCTGAAACCGCGCAAGGTGAACGCGCGGGTGGTGTCGGCATAGACATCGGGAACGAAAACATATGTCGAGACGCCGTGCCGCACCGCCAGGGCGCCGGCGGCTTCGACAACCGCCTCATCAAGTTCGGACAATCTGCCGTCGGCCTCCGAAACGCCGTCGTACGCGTTGCCGGCGACAATCAGCGTCGTGGTGAAGGTCCCGGACACCAGCGGTCGAAGATGCAAAGAGGCCGTCGCGGAATCTCCGACGGGCAGGACAACGGGAAAGTCGGCGGCATCCGTCCCGACATGAAGCCCGAAGCCGCCGCTGCCGCTGATTCCGTCCACTCTCAGCCACGCATTGCCGTCGCTCAAAAACCGCACCGGCACGGTCAGGGTCGTGCCGAAAATCACTTCACCCAGGTCATGGACGCCGCCCGCGGCGACAAGGTGTTCGTCAATCCACACATCCATGTCCGGCGCAAGGCCGTTCGCCCGCATGTTCATCTCCAGATGCGGGCTGTCGGAAAGGTCGGTGTAAACCCGGAAAATCGCGGTTTGCGTCCCCGGCCGGGTAACCTTGAATCCCATCGCCTTGTGAAAGACAGCGTCTTGTTTCGGGGCGATGGTCACCGGCGGCGTCAGACGGCGCATGCTGCCGGCCGGGGGTGTGGCGCCGATGCGGGTGATGTTGACGGGAAGCGCGCTGAAGTTGGTGATGAACACCTTGTCGTTGACGCTCCAGCCGAAAGGCCACCCTCCAATCTCGAGATGGCCGTCCAGAATCGAGAAGCGGCCATAGGCGAAACGCGACACCTGCAAATTCGGCTCGATGCCGGAGCCGGACAATTTCGTTCTCCATTCAATCCGCCCGGCGCTGTCGCTGGCAATGACCAGCGTTGCGGCGCTGGTGCTCGCGACATCCGCCGCATAGCGCAGCGTGAACGAAACCGAGGATTGCGACGCGATTGTCCGGATTGGGCCGTTGTTGAAGTGCGCGGAAAACGGCTTCTCCCGCCCGGCGTGTTCAAGCGTGATGCTGTCAATGTGCAAAGCCGCGCTGCCGCGGTTGGTCAGCGTCACTTTCGCCTCCGTCGAATGGCCGACGAAAGCCATCAGCGGAGGAGACGGCTGGTTGTGCAGCAGGGGGCCGCCGTTCATCTCCGCCCCCAGCTGGCCGCCCGCCGCCCGGATGGCGACACGGGTAATCCGCGGCCTGTCCGGCGCCCGGGTGGTCACAAGGCTGGCGCGCCAGCGCAAATCCGCCCCCGATTCCGGAAACACAAACGCCTGTCCGGGCGTCACCCGGTGCCAGGTGGCGCCGCCGTTGTTCGTCAGTTCCCAGACAACAACGGTGCTCTCCGGCTCGTGCACATTGGCGGTCAGCAGCAGCGTGCGCGGAACCACCGCCCGAAGGTTGATCTTTCTTGAGCGCACCTCGGCGGTCCAGTCCCCGGCATGAATCGCGACGCCGGCGGTGGACCAGTGGGCGGTCGAGCGGACATCGTCGTGCAGCGAGGTCGAGCGGAAGTCTTCGGCAAAGGGAAGCCCTGCCGGTGCGGCGTGCAATGCTCCGGCTGTCAGCAGCATTGACAACGGCGCGCCTCCGGGCAAAAGGCGTTTCAGCCAGCCTTTCCTTTGCGACTTCATCATTCCTGAAGAATTCCCCTTGACAGGGAATTCAGGTGAAAGCATTATTTTTCACAGGAAGCGGATAAAATCAAGCCCGGAATTCAATGAATTGCAAAGCACGCCCAATCAATGAGATAAAGCAATCTCTTCCGACACCGCCTCAGTTACTGCGTCGCCGCTCTTCATGATAAACTGCCGCCCCCTGCAAATCACGACACCATGACAAACCGCAAACTTCACCCGCCGGACGACGGGCGGACGGCGCTGCTGCACGAGGCGCTGCACCTGCCGCTGTGGCAACTGAGCCCGCGCCAGCAGTGCGACATTGAACTGCTGATGAACGGCGCGTTCGCGCCGCTCGACGGCTTTCTCGGCAAGGCCGACTACCAACAGGTGCTCTCCGACATGCGCCTGGCCGACGGCAATCTGTGGCCGATTCCGGTGACGCTGGATGTCACGCCGCAATTCGCCGAGCCGCTGTCGCCGGGCGACCGGATTACATTGCGCGACGAGGAGAATTTCGCGCTGGCGGTGATGACCGTCAAGGACATCTGGAAACCGGACCTGCGCCGGGAATCCGAGGCGGTTTACGGCACCCTCAACGAATCCCACCCCGGCGCGCATTACCTGCTGCATTCAAGCCACTCCATCTACCTCGGCGGACGGCTTGAAAAAATCAGCCTGCCCCACCATGTGGATTACCCGCGGCACCGGCACACGCCGGCGCAACTGAAGCAATTGTTCCGCGACAAGGGCTGGAGCCGGATTGTCGCGTTCCAGACCCGCAACCCGATGCACCGCGCGCACATTGAACTGACCCTGAAGGCGATGCGCGACGCCGACGCCGGGCTGCTGATACACCCGGTGGTCGGCATCACGCAAATCAACGACATTGACTACCACACCCGCGTGCACTGCTACCGCGCGGTGATGGATGAATACCCCCCGGACAGCGCCGTGATGTCGCTGCTGCCGCTGGCGATGCGCATGGCCGGCCCGCGCGAGGCGCTGTGGCACGGGCTGATTCGCAAGAACCACGGCTGCACCCACTTCATCATTGGCCGCGACCACGCCGGCCCGAGGAAAGGCAGCCGCGGCGAGTCGTTCTACCAACCGTTCGAGGCGCAGGAATTGTTCGTCCGCCACGCCGGCGAAATCGGCATCGAGCCGGTCGCCTTCGGAGAGATCGCCTACGACCCCGGCAAGCGCGAATACACCTTCGCCGACGCCGCCGGCGCCTCTTCCGGCAAACTGCTATCCATCTCCGGCACCAAAATGCGCGAGATGCTCGCGGGCGGCGAGGAACTGCCCGAATGGTTCACGCCGCCGAAGGTCGCCAAGGTGCTGCGCCGCACCTACCCGCCGCTGAAGGAAAGGGGGTTCACGGTGTTCTTCACCGGCCTCTCCGGCGCCGGCAAGACGACGCTCGCGAAAATGCTGGTGACCAAACTGCTGGAACAGGGCGAGCGGCAGGTGACGCTGCTCGACGGCGACATCGTACGCACCAACCTGTCGAGCGAACTCGGCTTCTCGAAGGAACACCGCTCAATCAATGTGCGGCGCATCGGCTTTGTCGCAAGCGAAATCACCAAGAACGGCGGCATCGCCATCTGCGCGCCCATCGCGCCCTACGAGGCCGACCGCCGCGCCAACCGCCGGCTGATCTCGCGCTACGGCATCTACATCGAGGTCTATGTCAGCACGCCGCTGAAGGTCTGCGAGGAACGCGATGTCAAGGGCTTTTACCGGAGCGCCCGGCAGAACCTGACGAAGTCCTTCACCGGCATCAGCGACCCCTACGAGACGCCGACCAACCCCGAAATCGCCGTGGACACCAGCGAAGAGACGCCGGAGGAACTGGTGAACCGGATTTACCAGAAAATCAGGGAAACAGGATGCCTTTGATCCGGCATCATCAACGGACGCCCTCCCCCCAATGGACGCTTCGGACGCTTCCGCGGGTTGCCTGATACAGAACTACACGCGCCTGCCGGTCACCTTCACGCACGGCGAAGGCGCGTGGCTGTGGGATGACAAGGGCCGGCGCCACCTCGACGCCATCGCCGGCATCGCCGTTTGCAGCCTCGGCCACGCGCACCCGGCGGTGACCACGGCGCTGTGCGAACAGGCGCGGCGCGTCACGCACACCTCCAATCTCTACCGGATTGCGGCGCAGGAAAAACTCGCCGGCGAACTGGCGCGCATCAGCGGCCTTGAAACGGCGTTTTTCTGCAACTCCGGCGCCGAGGCCAACGAGGCCGCCATCAAGATTGCGCGTCTTGCCGCGCGCGCCGACGGCAACAGCCACCCGGTTATCGCGGTCGCGCGCGGCGCGTTCCACGGGCGCACACTGGGCGCCTGGAGCGCGACCGACCCGCTCGGCGAGCACCCCGGCACGCCGCCGCCGCTCGCGCCCGGCTTTGTCCAGACGCCGTTCGGCGACATCGCCGCGCTGGAAAAGACCGCCGACGAAACGCCGCAACTGTGCGCGGTGATGCTGGAGCCGATTCAGGGCGAAAACGGCGTTCGCATTCCCGCCGACGGCACGCTGCGCGCGGTGCGCGAATTGTGCGACCGGCGCGGCCTGCTGCTGATACTGGACGAGGTGCAGACCGGGCTGTGCCGAACCGGCGCCTGGTATTGCTTCCGGCACGAGGGCGCCGCGCCCGACCTGCTGACAACGGCCAAGGCGCTCGGCAACGGCGTGCCCGTCGGCGCCTGCCTGGGCCGCCGCGAGACAACGCGGCATCTGGCCGCCGGCGCCCACGGCTCGACCTTCGGCGGCAACCCGCTGGCGTGCGCCGCGGCGCTCGCGGTCATCAAGACAATGGAACAGGAAAAACTGCATGAACAGGCCGCGCACACCGGCGACTACCTGCTGGGCGAACTGCGGCGCGCGCTGGCCGGCGTCCCTTCGGTTGGCGACATTCGCGGGCGCGGCCTGCTGATTGGCATTGAACTCGACCGCCCCTGCCAGGCGCTCGCGCAGGCCGCGCTGGAGCATGAACTCCTGATTAATGTCACCGCCGGGCGCGTCATCCGGCTGGCGCCGCCGCTGATAATGGAGCGGGCGCAGGCCGACCTGCTGGTCGAGCGCCTGACGGCGGTGATTGCCAACTTCGGAGACGGCGCATGAGCGCGCGGCATTTTCTGACGCTGAACGATTTCAGCGCCGCCGAACTGGCCGCGCTGATTCGGCGCGCCGCCGACATGAAGCGCGGCGCCGCGCCGCGCCCGCTGACGAACAAGACGCTGGCGATGATCTTCGAGAAGTCCTCGACGCGCACCCGCGTCTCGTTCGAGGCGGCGATGACGCAACTCGGCGGCAGCGCCATTTTCCTGTCCAGCCGCGACACCCAGCTCGGGCGCGGCGAACCCGTCGAGGACAGCGCCCGCGTGCTGTCGCGGATGGTGGACGCGGTGATGATCCGCACCTTCGACCACGAACGCGCCGCCGCCTTCGCCGCCTGCTCGGAGGTGCCGGTCATCAACGGCCTGACCGACCGCTTCCACCCCTGCCAGTTGCTGGCCGACATGCTGACCTACGCCGAGAAACGCGGCGCCATCGCCGGGCGCCTCGTCGCGTGGGTTGGGGACGGCAACAATGTATGCCATTCCTGGATCAACGCATCCGGACTGTTCGACTTCCGCCTGAACATCGCCTGCCCGCCCGGCTACGAACCGGAGCGCGCCGTGCTCGACGCCGCCGGCGACCGGGCGCGGCTGGTTCGCAGTCCGCGCGAGGCGGTCGCCGGCGCCGACCTTGTCGTCACCGATGTCTGGAGCAGCATGGGGCAGGAGGAGGAGCGCGAACAGCGCCTGCAAAGTTTCGGCGATTACCGGGTGGACGAGGCGCTGATGGAGCGCGCCGCCGGCGACGCGCTGTTCATGCACTGCCTGCCGGCGCACCGCGGCGAGGAAGTGTCCGCCGACGTGCTCGACGGGCCGCACAGCGTTGTCTGGGACGAGGCCGGCAACCGGCTGCACGCGCAAAAGGCGCTGCTGGAAATGCTGGTCGGCGGCGCCTGACCGGCGGCCCGCGGCGGCGCTACGCCTGCGATTGCGGCGCGGCCTTCAGCTTTCCGTGGCGCACATCGCGCGCCTCGACCATGTAAATCGTGTATTCCGCGATGTTCTTGATGTGGTCGCCGATTCTCTCGAACGAGCGCGAGCACCAGATGATGTTCATCACATGCGACAGATAGCGCGGCTCCTGCATCAGGTAGGTCATCAATTGGCGCAGCACCGCGGTGTATTCCTCGTCCACATCGTTGTCGCGCGCCAGCACTTGCCTGGAGAGTTCCGGGTCGAGGCGCGCGAAGGCGTCCATCACATCGTGCAGCATCTCGACGATGCTCGAGCCGAGGTGCCGGACCGTCCGCGACATGCTTTTCGGAATGGAATCAAGGGCGGAATCTTTCATCAGTTGCGCGATTCTGCGCGACTCGTCGCCGATGCGCTCCAGGTCGGTGATGATCTTCATGATTGCGATGATCAACCTCAGGTCGCGCGCCATCGGCTGACGGCGCGCCAGAATGCCGATGCACTTCTCGTCCACCTCCAGTTCAAGGATGTTGACATCGCGGTCGGAGTCCGCGACCCAGTCGAGCAACTTGCCGTCGCCCTCGACCAGGGCCGTCAGCACTTTGGAAAGGCGCTGTTCAAGGGCGCCGCCGGTTTGCAGCACCAGGCCCTTGACCTCCTCGATTTCCCTGTCGAAGCGGACGACGCTGTGCTGGAGAATATCGTTCGCCATGCGCTCCATTATAGACAAAAAATTGCGCCGCCGCCGTGCAGGCAGTATCATGGCCCGCAAACCGCACCCGAACCCCCGCAATGCTGACGAACAAAAACATACTGGTGACCGGCGGCACCGGCTCCTTCGGCAGGCAGTTCATCGCCGCCGTGCTGGAGCGTTTCCGCCCGCAGCGGCTGATTGTCTTCTCCCGCGACGAACTCAAGCAATTCGAGATGCAGCAGCGCCTCGACGACCCGTGCCTGCGCTGGTTCATCGGCGATGTGCGCGACGGCGCACGCCTGCGCCAGGCCATGAGCGGCGTGGACATCATCGTCCATGCGGCGGCGCTGAAGCAGGTGCCGACGGCGGAATACAACCCGATGGAGTGCGCCAAGACCAACATTCACGGCGCCGAGAATGTCATCCAGGCGGCGCTCGACTGCGGCGTTGAAAAAGTCATCGCGCTGTCCACCGACAAGGCCGCCAACCCGGTCAACCTCTACGGCGCCACCAAACTGGTGTCGGACAAACTGTTCGTCGCGGCCAACAATGTCGCCGGCAAAAGCCGCACCTGCTTCTCCGTCGTGCGCTACGGCAATGTCGTCAACTCGCGCGGCTCGGTGGCGCCGCTGTTCAGGCAACTGGCCCGCGAGGGCGCCGCACACCTGCCCATCACCGACGAGCGCATGACGCGCTTCTGGATTACGCTGCGCCAGGGCGTGGACTTTGTCCTCAAGAGTTTCGAGCGCATGCAGGGCGGCGAGATTTTCGTCCCCAAAATCCCGTCCATACACATCACCGACCTGGCGCGCGCGATGGCCCCGGACACGCCGCTGAAAACCGTCGGCATCCGCCCCGGCGAGAAACTGCACGAGGTGATGTGCCCGTCCGACGACTCGCACCTGACCGTCGAGTTCGACGACCACTATGTCATCGGCCCCGCCATCACCTTCTTCTCCCGCAACCACTCGTACGACACCAACGCGCTGAATGAAACAGGCCGCGCCGTCGAGCAGGGCTTTGAATACAACTCCGGAAACAACCCGGAGTTTCTGACGGTGGAGCAGATACGCGCGCTGGACGACCGCTGCGGAGCCGGCGAGGCGTGATTCCATACGGCAGGCAGGACATCGCCGACAGCGACATCGCGGCGGTGTGTGAAACGCTGCGTTCGGACTTCCTGACCCAGGGGCCGCAGACCCCGGCGTTTGAGCGGGAAATGGCGGCGTATTGCGGCGCCGCGCATGCGTGCGCCGCCAACAGCGCGACCTCGGCGCTGCACCTCGCCTGCCTGGCGCTGGAGCTGGGGCCGGGAGACTGGCTGTGGACTTCGCCGATTACCTTCGTCGCCTCCGCCAACTGCGCGCTGCACTGCGGCGCGCAGGTGGATTTTGTCGATATCGAGCCGCGCACCGCCAACCTGAGCGCCGACGCGCTGGAGAAAAAACTCGCCGCCGCCGAAAAGAAAAACCGCCTGCCGAAAATCGTCGTCCCGGTGCATCTCGCGGGCCAGCCCTGCGACCTGCGCGCGATACACGAAATGGCGCGGCATTACGGGTTCCGCATCATCGAGGACGCCGCCCACGCCGCCGGCGCCCGCTACCTCGGCGAGCCGGTCGGCAACTGCCGTTATTCCGACATCGCCGTTTTCAGTTTTCACCCGGTCAAGATCATCACCACCGGCGAAGGCGGCATCGCGCTGACCAACGACGAACATCTCGACCGGCGGATGAAACTGCTGCGCTCGCACGGCGTCACCCGCGACGAGCGCGACATGGAAACGCCGCCCGCCGGCCCGTGGGATTACCGCCAGATTGCGCTCGGCTACAATTACCGCATGACCGACCTGCAAGCCGCCCTCGGGCGCAGCCAGTTGAAGCGCCTTGACTCATTTGTCGCGCGCCGCCGGCAACTGGCGCGGCGCTACGACGAGCGTCTGGCGGAATTGCCGCCGGCGCCGCTTGAACAAGCACCCGATGGCGACAGCAGTTTTCACCTTTACATCGTCCGCGTCGCCGCGGAGAAGCATTTGCAGACTTTCACCGCATTGCGCGAAGCCGGCATCGGCGTCAACCTGCACTACATTCCGGTGCACACCCAGCCGTACTACCGCCGCCTGGGTTTCACCGCCGGCGATTTTCCGGAAGCCGAGGCGTATTACCGCGAAGCGGTCAGCCTGCCGCTGTACCCGGCATTGCGAGAAGCGCAGCAGGACGCGGTCATCGGAAAACTGCGCGAAGCGCTGGCGGGGGCGCGGTGCTGAACTATTGCAGGCAATGCGTGATGCCGGACACCAAGCCGGATTTGTCGTTCGACGACGACGGCGTCTGCAATGCGTGCAGGAATTACGAGGCCCGCGAAAACACCGACTGGGATGCGCGGGCGCGACGGCCTGATGTGGAAGGCGAATTTCCCGAAACTGTACCTCGACG
>JAPPQC010000003.1 GCA_028817225.1 Gammaproteobacteria bacterium
ACTGGGGCCACGCGCGCGATTATGTCGAGGCGCAATGGCTGATGCTGCAACAAGATGCACCCGAGGACCTGGTCATTGCCACCAACGAGCAGCATTCGGTGCGCGAGTTCCTGGAAGCCGCGGCGCGCGAGATGGACATGGCAATCACCTGGAAGGGGAAGGGGCTGGACGAGCAGGGCGTGGCGCCGGATGGCCGCGTCATCGTGCGCGTCAATGAGAGATATTTCCGCCCGGCGGAAGTGGACAGTTTGCGCGGCGACGCGGCAAGGGCGCGCGAGAAACTGAACTGGAAGCCGAAGGTGACTTTTGACGAACTGGTATCGGAAATGGTGGCGCACGACCTGGCGCTGGCCGAACGGGTGAAATCCGGCGGCGGACATGCCTGAACCGGCGAGGGCCGCCGCAAGGCGCAGCGCCGGGCCCAGTCATCGGCGCGGTTACTTGCGTGATGCAGTGAAATCCGGCGGCGGACATGCCTGAATCTGCCGGCGCCGCCCCGCCGAACGCCGCCGCGCAGCCCGCCCTCGGCAAAGACACCGCCATTTACATCGCCGGTCACCGCGGCATGGTCGGCTCGGCGGTTGTGCGGCGCCTGCAAAGCCTCGGCCACGCCAACCTGATTACCCGCGAGCGCGAGAACCTTGATTTGTGCGATGCGGCCAGCGTGCGCGGGTTTTTCAAGGCCACCGCGGTGGATTATGTTGTGCTGGCCGCGGCGCGCGTCGGCGGCATCCGCGCCAACAACACCTACCCGGCGGAATTCATCTACCAGAACCTGATGATTGAGGCCAATGTGATTCACGAGGCGTGGCGCGCCGGCGTCAAGCGCTTGCTGTTTCTCGGCAGTTCGTGCATCTACCCGCGCTTGGCAAAGCAGCCGATGCGTGAATCGGAATTGCTGTGCGGCCCGCTCGAGCCGACCAACGAGCCATATGCGGTGGCCAAGATTGCCGGCATCAAGTTGTGCGAATCATACAACCGGCAATACGGCGCCGCCTGCCGCAGCGTGATGCCGACCAATCTCTACGGCCCCGGCGACAATTTCCACCCCGAAGACAGCCATGTCATTCCGGCGCTGATACACCGCTTCTGCGACGCAAAGGAATCCGGCCTGCCGGTGGTGCGCGTGTGGGGCAGCGGCAACGCCAGGCGCGACTTCCTGCATGTGGACGACCTCGCCGACGCCTGCGTGCATATCATGAAGTTGTCCGACGACGCCTACAACGCCTGCACATCGCCGATGCAGTCGCACATCAACATCGGCTCCGGCGAGGAAGTCACCATCGCCGAATGCGCGGAGTTGATACGCGCCGCCACCGGCTACCCCGGCGACATCGTCTTCGACACCGGCCAACCCGACGGCGCGCCGCGCAAACTGCTCGACACCTCAATCCTCGACAGCCTCGGCTGGCGCGCCGCCACCCCCCTCGCCGACGGCATCAAGGCAACCTGCGACTGGTTCCTGCAACACCGCGCCGCCGCCCGCGTTTGACATGAACACCATCTACACGCTGTCCGTCGGCTGCAGCTGCCCGTAAATCTCCTCGATCAAGTCGCGGTGGTGCGCGAGGATGGCGTCGCGTTTTGGTTTTAGCGTCGGTGTCAGCAAACCGTTTTCCATGCTCCAGCCCTGTTCAACCAGCGCCGCCTTCCTGACTTCCGCGCAGGCCGGGAAATCGGCCAGCCTGCGGCGGATGCGCGTGAGCGCGAACTCGCGTGCGTCGTCGCTTGCAAGGCCGCCGGATGCGGCGCCCGCCTTCGCCGCCTCGTCTTGCCACGCCTTTGCGTTGACGACGGCGATGACCGCCAGGCAGGGCCGCCCCTCGCCGACGACCAGCGCCTGCTCGAACAGCGGGTCGAGCAATATCGCCGCCTCCATGTCCGCCGGCGCGACTTTCTCGCCGGTGGACAGCACGATGATGTCCTTGATGCGCCCGGTGATGTACAGGTGGCCGTCTTCAATGCGCGCGGTGTCGCCGGTGTGCAGCCAGCCGCCGGCGTCCACCGTCTTTGCCGTCGCTTGCGGGTCGCGCCAGTAGCCGAGCATCACGCACGGCCCGCGCACCAGCAGTTCGTCGCGCGCGCCAATTTTCACTTCAATGCCGTCGAGCGGCACGCCGACGCTGTCCGGGCGGTTGCGCCGGGCGCGGTTGACCGACACCACCGGCGACGCTTCGGTGGCGCCGTAGCCTTGCAGCAGTTGCGCGCCGAGGCTCAGGAAAACCCGCGACATGCCGGGCGACAACGGCGCGCCGCCGCTGATCATGCAGCGCAGCCGCCCGCCGAGGCTGTCGTGAAAACGCCGTGCGACGCCGCGCAGCAGCGGCCACAGCAAAACCAGCGGATGCCAGCCGCCGCCGCGTTGGCGCCACAGAAACCGCCGCCACCCGACCGCCAGCGCCAGTTGAAACAGCCACCGCCGCCAGCGCCCGCCGCGCTTGACGCGCTCCATCAGGCGCGCGTGGATGCGTTCGTAAATCCGCGGCACCGAGATAAGGCAGGTCGGCGACAAGGTCGTCATGTCCTCCGCCAGCGCCGCCACCGAACGCGCGTAGGCGACGGTGGCGCCGCACATCATCGGCACATAATAGCCGACGGTTCGCTCAAACATGTGCGACAGCGGCAGAAACGACAGCATCCGGTCGCGGCGCCCGATACGCACCGCGCGGCTCGCCGCCTCCGCGTTCGACAACAGGTTGCGGTGCGACAGCATGACGCCTTTCGGACGCCCGGTCGTGCCCGATGTATAGACTATCGTCGCCAGTGCATCGCCGCCGCCGCCGTCATCGCTTGCGACATCACCGTTGCTGCCGCTGACACCGCCGCCATCGCCGCCACTACCGCCGCCATCGCCACTACCACCACCACCGCCGGCCTCAAAGTCGCTTCGCGCGACACCGCGCAGCAAATCGCCCAACGTTTCCACGCCATCGTCGCCGACATCGGTAACGCTGACCGTCACCGGCGGCCTGCTCATGCCGTCGAGCGCGCGGCGCACCGTCTTCCATTGTTCACCGGAGTGAATCAGCAGCAGCCGCGCATCGGCCTGTTCAAGAATGTAACGAAGATTGCCGGGCTGGTCGTGCGCGTGCAGCGGAACCGTCACCAGGCCAAGCCCCGCCGCGGCGACATCAAACAGCACCCATTCAACGCCGTTCGGCATCATCAGCGCGACGCGCTCGCCGGCGGCGGGCGACAGTGTTTTCAGCCACGCCTGGCGCAGGCCCGCCATCCTGCGCATCTCGCCCCAGGTGTAATGGCGCCACTTGCCGGCGGCGGCGTCGAACTGAATACAGGCGTCGTCGTCCGGCGTCGCCTGCGCGCGCCGCAGAAACAACTCCGCAATCGTGCGCCCGGTGACCGTTTCCGGCGCGCCGTTCACTTCAGCGCGTCCCATCCGGACGCCGGCTGAAAGCGTTCGCCGTGGCGCGCCGCCAGCGCTTGCAGGCGCGCCAGGTGCGCGCCGGCGCCGTCGTCGCGCAGGTATTGCAAAGGCCCGCCGCGAAACGGCGCGAAACCGGCGCCGAATACCATGCCGGCGTCCAGCACATCGGCGTCCTCGACCAGTTGTTCGTGCAGGCACGCGACGGCCTCGTTCAGCAGCGACAGCATCAGCCGGTCGCGCAAATCGCGCCCCGGTTCGGGCCAACTCTTTGCGCGCACCGCGCGCCCGTTCTTCCAGCGGTAATAGCCGCGCCCGGTCTTGCGCCCGAGATGCCCGGCGGCGACCTGCTCGCCGCACGAACGCGGCAGTGGCCGCCGCAATGTCTCGGCGACCGAGCGGCAGATGTCCAGGCCGACGGTGTCGGCGAGTTCCAGCGGCCCCATCGGCATGCCGAAATCGGTGGCCGCGGCGTCAACGGTCTCCGCCGCCGCGCCTTCGCCGGCCATCCGCATCGCCTCGGCCAGATACGGCATCAGCACGCGGTTGACCAGAAACCCCGGCGACGAACGCACCGGCAGCGGCAGCCGGTCAATCGAGCGCGCGAACGCCGCCGCCGCGTCCAGCCATTGCCCGCCGGTCTCGCCGCCGTGCACAATCTCAATCAACTGCATCTTTGCCACCGGGTTGAAGAAGTGCAGGCCGACCAGCCGCGCCGGCTGTTCCAGGCCGCGCGCCAGTTCCTCAAGCGGCAGACTGGAGGTGTTGGTCGCAAGCAGCGCGGCGGGCCGGATGCGCGGTTCCAGCGCCGCGTACAGCGCGCGCTTGGCGTCGGCGTCTTCAATGATGGCCTCGATGACGACATCGGCGCGTTCAACGCCGTGGCCGCGCGGATCCGGCAGCAGGCGGTCCGCCGCCTCGTGCGCGCGGCGCTTCAGTCTCTTTGCAAACAGGCGCCGCGCGCGCGCCATCGCCGGCGCAATCAGCGCGGCGTCGCGGTCCTGCAATGTAACGCGGTGGCCGCTGAGCGCGCACCACGCGGCGATGTCGCCGCCCATGACGCCGGCGCCGACGACATGCACATGGCCCGGCGCGCTTTTGCGCGCGCGCGCCTTCAGGCGTTCGCGCAGCAGAAACACGCGAATCAGTTGCTGCGCCGCGTCGGAGTCAAACAGCGCGGCGACCGAATCGGCCTCGGCGCCGATTTGGCGCAGCGTGCCGCCGCGCGCTTCGCACCACGACGCCAGCAGGTGAAAGGGCGCGGGGTAATGCGCCTGGTTGACGCGCCTTGATAGTTGCCGTTCCACAAAGAAAGCGACGGCGCCGCGCAACGGCGCCATCTTCGGGATGCGCCGCAGGCGCGGCGCGCGGTGCGGTTTCGGCGCCTTTCGCAGCAGCGCCAATGCCGCCGCGTGCAGCGCGTCGCGCCGTGTTGCGTGGTCGGCGAGGCCGATGCGCTTTGCCTGCGCGCCGCCGACGGAGCGGCCCGTCAGCATCAGGTTCAGCGCCGGCAGGTCGCCAATCAGGCGCGGCAGGCGCACGCTGCCGCCGTAGCCCGGATGAATGCCGAGGCGCACTTCGGGCAAACTCAGGCGGCAGCCCGGCGCGTCTTCAACAACGCGGTAATCGCACGCAAGCGCAAGTTCCAGCCCGCCGCCCGCGCAAAACCCGTGTATCAGCGCCAGCGTCGGGCACGGCAGCGCTTCAAGACGGTTCAGCAGATTCTGCCCGTAATGCAGTTTCTGCAGCGCCTGCGCGCGCGTCTGCAAGTCGGTGAATTCGGTGACATCGGCGCCCGCCAGAAAGCCGTTGGCCTTGCCCGAACAAATGATGACGCCCGCCGGACAATCGCGCCCGAACGCATCCAGCAACCGCTCAAACTCGCCCAGCGCCGCGCTGTCCAGCACATTGGCCGAACGCGAGGCGTGGTCCAGCGTCAGCACGACAACGCCGTCGTCGCCGCGTTCAACCCGCCAGTGACGGAAGTCGTTGTGCGTCTCGTTCATCAAACCGTCTCAATCAGCGCGGCGCCGCCCTGGCCGCCGCCGATGCAAAGTGTCGCCACCGCGCGTTTGCCGCCGGTGCGCCGCAGCACATTCAGCGCGTGCAGCGTGATTCTCGCGCCCGACATGCCGACCGGATGGCCGCACGCGATGGCGCCGCCGTCCATGTTCAGGCGTTCCTGTTCTATTCTGCCGACGGCCTGTTCCAGCCCGGCCTCGTCGCGGCAGTAGTCGCGGCTTTCAAACGCCGCGAGACAGGCCAGCACCTGCCCGGCGAACGCCTCGTTGAGTTCCCAGTAATCAATGTCGCGCGCATGAAGGCCGAGGCGTTGCAGCAACCGCCCGGCGGCGTGCACCGGCCCCAGCCCCATTTCCGACGGGTCAAGCGCCGCCCATTCCACCGCGACGATGCGCCCGGCGGGTTCCAGTTGGTGTTCGCGCAGCGCGCGTTCCGACGCCAGCAGCAGCCACGCGGCGCCGTCGCTGACCTGCGCGCTGTTGCCGGCGGTGACGCTGCCGGACAATGGTTCAAACACCGGTTTCAACTTCGCCAGTTTCGCGGCGGAGGTGTCGCGGCGCAGCCCGTCGTCGTGCTCGACAACGCCGCCGTCGCCGTCGCAGTACAGCGGCTGAATCTCGTCGTCAAAGTGATGCTGTTCAATCGCGTGCGCCAGCCGCCGGTGGCTTTGCAGCGCAAACCGGTCCATCGCGTCGCGGTCAATGCCGAAACGCCGCGCAATCTTCTCGGCGGTCTGCCCCATGGACAGGCCGGCCACCGGGTCGGTCAGCCCGCGCCGCAGCGCGGCCACCGGTTTCAGGTGCGCGGGGCGCAGTTGCGCGATGTGCTTGATGCGCGCGCCGACGGTCCTGGCGCCGCGCAGGCCGGCCAGCCAGCGCACGGCGCCGTCGTTCAGCAGCAGCGGCGCGCGGCTCATCGCCTCGACGCCGCCGGCCAGCGCCAGTTGCGCCGCGCCGTCGCGGATGCGCGCGGCGGCGGTGTCAAGCGCCTGCATTCCCGACGCGCAGTTGCGCTGCACCGTGAATGCCGGCGTCGTCTGCGTAACGCCGATGCGCAGCGCGGCGACGCGCGCGATGTTGGCCTCGTCGGCGGCGGCCATCACGCAGCCGAGCACCACTTCATCCAGCGCATCGGCGGCGACGCCGGCGCGCAGCATCAGCGCGCCGCCCGCGGCCACCGCCAGGTCGGCGCCGCTGCAAGGCCCCGGCGTGCCGCGCGCTTTCAGTATCGGCGTGCGGCAGCCATCCACGATAAAGACATTGGCGTCGGGTTCGTTCATCGGGGGCATGTTATATCGCCCGTGCCGGATTCGTCCAGTTGCAACAGGGCGGGCCTGGCGATTGGGCGCGTTTGCCGCAAGCGGGTTGGCCTTCGGCCCGGGTTTGCCGGGGGTCGCCGCAGGGTTCAGCGGTTGGGCGCGTCCGCCAGCGACGGGTTGTCAATGTACGGGTTGCGCCGCCCCTGCAAACGCTGGATGACATCGTTGCGGCGTTTTTCGTCGGCGCCGGGCGGGTGGGCGCGGTTCCATTGTCGCAGCAGGCGGCGCTGGCGCGGGAAGATTGTCAGGCGGTAGCGGTCGGCCATGTAGAACATCGCGCGCGCGATTTTGCCGCGCGCCGCCGGGCGCGGTTCGGCGCGGCGCTTGCGCCGGTTCACCTCAAAGTCGCATTGGCCGTAGCGCCGCTTCTCGCCGCGCACGATGCCGAAGGCCATGCTGGAGCGTTCCTGGTTGATGTCGGCGCGCGCCGGGTACAGATTGTGCAGGTCGGCCTCAATGCGGTTGAAGCGCGCGCTGCGCTTGCGGCATTCGTTGCGTCTGCCGCATTTCAGCGCGCGCGTGACCCACGACATCGGAAAGACATGCTCAATGTTCAGTTTGCGCGCGCCGCGCCCGCGCGTGAAAGTCATGCCGCAGTACAGCGTTTCGCCGCCGCCGTCGTACAGTTGCGACCAGAACACGCCGCGTGCCTCCATATAGTCACGAAGGGCGCCGCCGCCATTCGCCGCGGCGACGGCGGCGGGGACGGCAAGCAGAAAGGCGGCGTGAACGGCGAACAGCAGCGCCGCAGCGGTGCGCTTACGCGGGCGGCGCGTCAACGGGGTTGGGCCGTGATTCAGGCGCCGTGTCAACGGAGCCAGGCCGGTATTCGGACACCGCATCAGCGGGATTGGGCCGCGATTCAGGCGGCGCGCCGGCAGAGGCAGGTCGGGATTCAGGCGCGTCGCCGGCAAACTCGTCCACCGCGATAACGCGGTCGCGTGCCTCGCGCGCCTTGCGGATGAGGTCGGCTTCGCCGTTGCTGATGATGTTTTTCTCAAGCGCGAGCGCCAGGTCGGGGACGACATCGTTCGGCAGGTCTCCGGCGCGCTGTGCGCCGCGCAGTTTCTTTTCGGGAATGGCGGCGGCGACGACCTTGTTCAGCGCGTCGGCGATGACAAACAGCGGGTCGTCTTGCTCCTCCGGCGTGAACAGGCCCTCAATCAGCGCGTCGCGCGCGGGCGACGGCTCGCACGGCAGGCGCGCGACGCGGTCGTTCAGTTCGTCGTTTTCGGGCACGACGCGCCGCCCCAGCGGATACACCAGCCACCGCAGTTTCAGCGCCGTCCATCTGCCGGGAAAGTTGTCGAGCAAATCGTTCAGCGCGCGGTGAAAGCAGCGCGTGCATTCCAGCACCGCCCAGTCCAGCAGCGGCCTCTCGTGCCAGGGCGAATGGCGGTTGTTGAAATGCTTCAGTGCCATTGAAGCAAGGTAGAGGTAACTCAGCATGTCGCCGAGGCGCGCCGACAGATGTTCACGGCGCTTCAGCGAACGGTTCACGCGCAGCAGCGCAAAGTCCGACGCCAGCGCAAACATCGCCGACATCCGCGTCAGCGCGCGGAAGTGGCGCGCCGGGCGCAGACCCGGCGGCACCCGAATCAGCCACCGCCCGAACACGCTCCACACCAGGCAGCGCCCGGCGTTGGTCGCGGCCTGCGACAAATGCCCCCAGAACGCGGCATCAAAGGCTTGCAGCGCGTCGTCGTCGTTGTCCTGCGCCGCCGCCTCGATCTCTTTCAGCAGCCACGGGTGGCAGCGTATCGCGCCCTGGCCGAACACCATCATGCTGCGCGTCAGAATGTTGGCGCCCTCGACGGTGATGCCAATCGGCGCCGCCTGGTACAGCCGTGCGACATGGTTGCGCGGGCCAAGGCAAATGCCGGAACCGCCGTGCACATCCATCGCGTCGTTGGCGACCTGGCGCATGCGTTCGGTCAGGTGGTATTTGGTAATCGCCGACGCGATGGCCGGGCTGTGCCCCTGTTGCAGCGCCTCGGTGACGACGCTGCGCGCGGCGTCGGCCAGCCAGGTGTTGCCGGCGATGCGCGCCAGCGCCTCGGCGACGCCCTCAAACTCGCCGATGGGCAGATGAAACTGGTTGCGGATGCGCGCGTAGGCGCCGGTGGCGAAGCAGGCGGTCTTGCAGGCCGCGGTCGCCAGCGCCGGCAGCGAGATGGCGCGCCCGTCGGCGAGGCATTCCATCAGCATGCGCCAGCCGTCGCCGGCGCCGTCGGCGCCGCCGATGATCCAGTCAAGCGGAATGAACACATCGCGCCCGCGCGTCGGCCCGTTCATGAAGGCGACATTCAGCGGCAGGTGGCGCCCGCCAATCTCGACGCCGGGTGTGTTCACCGGAATCAGCGCCAGCGTGATGCCGACATCGCCCTTGTCGCCGAGCAGGTGCTGCGGGTCGCGGAGCCGAAACGCCAGCCCCAGCAGCGTCGCCACCGGCGCCAGCGTGATGTAGCGCTTGTCCCAGTTCAGGCGCACGCCGAGCACTTCGCGCCCGTTGAAGTGCCCGCGGCAGACGACGCCGGTGTCGGGGATGTTGCTCGCGTCCGACCCGGCCTGCGGGCCGGTCAGCGCGAAGCACGGAATGTCGTCGCCGCGCGCCAGCCGCGGCAGGTAATGGCGCCGCTGTTCGGGCGTGCCGTATTCCAGTATCAGTTTGCCGGGGCCGAGCGAATTCGGCACCATCGCCGTCACCGCCGCCGCCACCGAACGCCCGGCGATTTTCATGACGATGCACGAATGGGCGAGGGCCGAGAAACCGAGGCCGCCGTGCTCCTTCGGAATAATGATGCCGAAGAATTTCTTCTCGCGCAGGTAATCCCACACCGGCGGCGGCAGGCGGCCTTCCGATGTAATCCGCCAGTCGTCAAGCATCGCGCACAGCGTGTTGACGGGGCCTTCAAGAAAGGCGCTCTCCTCCGGCGACAGTTGCGCCGGTTCCTGCTCCATCAACTTCGCCCAGTCGGGCGCGCCGGTGAACAACTCGCCCTCCCATGACACGCTGCCGGCTTCAATGGCGATGCGCTCGCTGTCCGACATCTTCGGCAGCGCCTTGCGGAACAGCCGCAGCAGCAGGCGGCCTGGCAGTTCGCGGCGCAGCCCGTCGTGGCCGATGACAACGGCGGTGGACGCGAACGCAATCCACAGCACCACCTGCAACCACACCGGCGCCGGCGACAGCACGCTGTACGCCAGCAGCACCGCGCCGACGGCGCCGATGGCGGCAATGCGCCGGAGCCGGAAGCAGAACACCGCCGTCGCCGCCAGCGACAGCGCCGCAAGCCACAGCAGTTGCACGAGCAAGTCAATCATTGTTTTGTTCCGCGAGTCGGAAGGCGGGTTGCCGCTGAACGGCGTTGCGTCGGCAGGCCCGTCATCGTCTTGTTTCCACGCCGCCGCCGGCGCCGGTTATTCCTGCAGGAGTTTTTCGATGGCGCGCTCGATCTTGACGGCGCGGCGGTCGCCCTCGTGGGTTTCGCCGACGAACACGCCGCGCACCTTGCCGCGCTTGCCGACCAGGTAGAAGGCCGGCCAGTAGCGGTTTCTGAGCGCACGCCAGTAGGAGAAGTCGTTGTCTATCATCACCGGGTGCTCCAGCCCGAACTCCGCCACCTTGCGGCGCACATTGTCAATGTCGCGTTCGTGTTCAAACTCGGGGCTGTGCACGCCGATGACGCGCAGGCCGCGGTCGTGGTAGCGTTTCTCGACGGACTTCAGCCACGGAAACGAGCGGTAGCAATTCCAGCAGCCGAAGGTCCAGAAGTCCAGCAGCACCACCTGGCCGCGCAGCGCCTTCCATTCCAGCGGCGGCGAGTTCAGCCACTCCGCGGCGTCGCGGTGCGTGAAGGCGGGCGCGAACTGGCCGACGCCGGCCTTGCGGTCGGCGGGCGTAATCGCCAGCACCGCGGTCGCGACCGCCGCCATCAGCAGGAAAAGAAAGGAGTGTTTGCGCGTTTTCATGGATCAATCTGCACCGGCGTGCCGCGCCCCGCCGCTTTCCAGACGACGCGCATATCCCGGTTTTTCAGCGCGATGCAGCCCTGCGTCCAGTCTTTCGGCAGCGTCAGCCGCGCCAGCGGGTCGTCCGGCTCGCCGTGTATCATGATTTTGCCGCCCGGGTTGACGCCGGCCACCGCCGCGTGCAGCCGGTCATCAAGGTTGGGGTAGGAGATTTCCAGCGCGCGGTAGAACCCGCTGACGGAGTTTCGGCTTCGCACACTGTAAAGACCCTCCGGCGTGCGCGAATCGCCCTCGCGCCGTTTGTGGCCGAGCGGCTGCCGCCCGAGATGAATCGGGAAGGTGCGGACAATCTCGCGGCCTTTCATCAGGTGCAGTTTGCGTTCGGACTTCTGCACCCAGATTTTGTCGGCCTCAATCGTCTTCGCCGCCGCGCCGGACGCCGCCAGCGCCGCCAGCGCCAGCGCCCATGTCATCGCTTTTGTCATGCCTCGGATAACGCCTCCTGAATCCGTCCTGATAAAGTGATTATATCCAACCGGGCCAATCACCGGGCAAACAGGGCCTGCGGGCGGGCCGACGGCGCCGGCGCACAGGCGCCGTTTGCGCCCCCCGCGCCCGCCGCCGCCGCGCCGCCATTTTCCCAATAGACTGAAATAACGCCGTTTTTTTCATCTTGTAAAATCCTGCACGCCTGCTATATTGAACCATCGCAAAAGCGGCGCCCGCCCGACGGGCGGCGACAAACAAATGAACGCTTGCATCTTGAAGAAGAGATTTCCGAAGACTGCATCGGCCCGGATGCATGTCGGCGCGCTGTGTTTGTTTCTGTTGCCGGCGGTCGGCGCGGCGCAGGCCGCGGCAGCGCAGGCCGCGACAACGCCGACCGAAGTCCGTTTCCAGGAGGTTCGCAGCGGCTACATCGGCGTTGAAAGCCTGGTGGACCAACTCTGCACCGGCATCGAGTGCGGCGAGCGGCGCATCATCTACCGGCTGACCAACCCGCAGATAACCACCGCCTCCGGCAGCCGCCGCTTCCGTTTTGATGTCGAGGTTAAACTGCCGCCGAGCGAGCCGCAGCCGGTTTCCTTCGGCGCGACCGGCATCAGCATCCGCTACAACACCGACGCCTTCGGCAGCGAGACCTTCGACGAATGCACGACGACCGACCTCGGCATGACGCCGAGGCCGCGCTATATCCGCGTTATCAACAACTCGCGCGTCAATGTGACGACCTGGAGTTGGGGCAATCACGCCGAATTCACGACCGCGACCGAAACCGTCTCCGCCGACATGCCATACGGCAAGATCGCGCCCGAATACCGCGGCCTGGTGCGGATAGAGTGCGATGTGGTGGACGCGACGCAGCCCGCCGGCGTCGGCATGGACCCGCTCAGTTGGAACCAGTTCCAGAAATACACCGACGACAAGCACTACCGCCAGTACGCGGCTTATGTCGAGAACAGCCTTGTCAATGTCGCCCTTGACGGCAGCCCGTATGTGCGCTCGGTGGATGTGGATTCCGCCCACCGCAAGGTCATCGCGACATTGAACGAGGCGGTGGGCCAGGTGTCGGTGTCCGGCTTCACGCTGAAAACCGCCGCCGGCGGCGCGGCGCCGGGCGTCGCCCTGACCGGCGCGACGAACGCGGCGCAGGCCGGCGCCATTGTCTTCACGCTGTCCGCCGCGCCCTCGACCGATGTCGTCATCACGCGCAGCGGCGCCGTCACCGGCCAGCGCAGCGGCCTGCCGATGGCCGCTGTTGAAGTGGCGACGGTGCCGGCATACAACGCCGGCGTGCCGCGTGTCGTAACGGCGTCGTTCACCGGCAACAACCGCGTTGTGCTGCAATTCAGCGAAACGCTGGACGACACCGTTTCAACGGACGACTTTGTGCTGGAAGTGCTGAACCAGGACACCATCCGCGGCGCCTCGGTGGCGTCGGTCGCGCACGACGGCAACACGGTGACGCTGACCGTCGCCGCCACCGGCACGCTGGTGCAGGGCGGCGTCGCGCGTTCGGCCAACGGCGCCGAGAAACTGCGGATACGCCTGGCCAGAAACTATGTCGCCGATGTGCGGGATTTGACCGGCACCGCCGCGGCCACGCACCAGTCGGCGACCGACGCGCTGCCGTTCAGCGCCGATGCGGCGGCGGCGCCCGTTGCCGACACCACCGCGCCGCGCTTTGTCGGCCTTGGATACGCCGACGGCCAGAGCCGCCTGTGGCTGGCGTTTGACGAACCGGTTCGCATTCGCACCGCCGCCGGCGCGCGCACGCTGCCGGACGGCGCCGCGCTGTACGGCTTTGAGGTGATACCGAATTACACCGGCGGCGCCGGCGACGGCGCGATTCGCGTGCTGCGCGCCCGCCACCGCGGCGGCGGCGTGGCGCTGGACCTCGCGCGCGGCATTGTCGCCGCCGATGCGTCGCTGTGGGTGCGCTACACGCCGCCGGCCACGGGCCGCGCCGGTATCTACGACGCCGCCGACCCGCCCAACCGGATTGCGACGGTGCGCACCTTCCTGCTGCCGCGCAGCATGGTGTCCGACTATGACAACGACGGCATTCCCGACGCGATGGAAGCGCGGCTCTACGGCGACCCGCTGTCGGCCAGCAACGCCGCGGCGCGCGATGTGCCGCGCATTGCGTTGTCGCGGGCGGGCGTCGCCGGCGCACCGGCGGCGGTCGCGTATTCCGGCATTCGCGCCGACGGCGCGGCGGCGCACCTTGGCGTCGCGACATCGGCCACCGACCTGGCCGCCTACTACCTGTCCGACACCTTCGGCTACGGCGGCGGTTATGCGCCGGGCGTTGAAGGCTACGGCTGCACCGGGCGGTTCCCGGTCAATTACGCGTCGCCGGTGTCCAGGGGCGGCTGCGCGGTGGTGGACTTCAACAACATCCGCGCGGGCGTTGAGCACCGCATCGGCTGGCTGGCGGCGGCGCCGCTGTCCGGCTACTGGGCGGTCGCGGCGGACACGGCAAGCCGCCTGCCGGAACAGATTATCCTGCGCGTGCCGGAATTCAACATGAAGCGCGCCCATCGGTTTCTGGCCCGTTCCGCCGCCGCCGATGCGACGGTGAGCGTGGGCGCGCGCCACGACGGCCCGGCGTCTTCGCAGCCGCTGACGGTGGCGTTCAGCGGCGTGGCCGCGGGCAAGCGCCCGTCGGCGACGGCGCCGGACGGCTTTGATGTGACGGTTGCGGGCGCGGCGTCGGGCGTTGTCAGTTACGCGCTGACCGGCGTGCGCGCGGGCGGCGCCGGCAAGTTGTGGCGCGCGGGCGATGCGCTGTCATCGCTGACGCCGGACAAGTATTCGCTCGGCAAGATAACGCAAACCCGCGTGACGCGCCTGGACGACGACAACCTGCCGCCGCTGTTTGGCCGCGCGACGCTGTATGCGGGCAGCACGGCGGGCGCCAATGAACGGCACGCGGTGGCGGTGCGCGGCACGGAGAGTTACACCGCGCTGGTGCCGGTGGCGCATGGCCGCGCCGACACGGTGGCGGCGGCGGAAGTGGTGGCGTGGAACGGGCGCAGTGCCAACCAGCCGCCTGCTGCGGGCCAGGCGATTGCCGTTGTCAGCGCGGCGTCGGCTTTGGCGGACGGCGGTTTGATACGCATTGTGTTCACGGCCTCCAACCCGCCGGCGACGGTGAGGAACAGCGTGTCGTTCAAGGTTTCGGCATCTTCCGCCGGCGCCGGCACGGCGACGACGGTGCTGACCTGGCCGGTTACCGACAGCGCCGATGCGCTGGCCTCGGCCAGCGGCGACAGCGACCGCGACGGCATTCCCGACGCGCGCGACCATTACCGCGCATTGGGCCGCCCGCCGGTTTCGGTGGCAAGCGGCGCGACCGGCTACCCCGACCGCAGTTCGGCGGGCGCCGATTCGTGGCACCACATTCAGCCGGTGCTGCCGGTGCACAGCGCGTTTGCGGGCGGCTTTGCGCTGCACGGCGGCCTGCTGTTCCACACCGGTTTCAGCGGCGATGCGCGGATACTGGCGCACCCGTTCTCCGCACCCTCGCGGCAGCCGCCGCTGGCGGGCAACCACCAGGCCGGTGTTGCGGTGCAGGCCAATTACTCCGACTTTTCGGCGTCGCTGGCGCGCGACGAGTTTGACGCGATGGTCAGACAGCGCCGCCAGGACATCGCCGTGGTTCACAACTTCCGCGTGCACGGCGTGGACCCGTCTGTTACGCAGGGCGCGCTGGCCGGCGGGCGCGCGGGCGTTGTCATTCCGCTGCCGCAATCGCTTTACCACCACCGCATCGTGTTTCCGATGCACTTCACCGGCGGCGGCTGGACATGGCTGAACGCCGCCGCCGATGAAAGCGTGGCCGTCGGCTTCGCGCCGCTGCAAAACGGCGCCTGCCCCGACGACAGCGGCACGGCGGACAGCCGCTACCGCGACACCTTGGGCCGCCTCCAGTCCCTTAAACAGAGCGGCGACGCCTGCATGGTGGTGTACCTGTCCGACGGCGGCGCCGTGGACAGGGACGGCGAGGTCAACGGCGCTGTGGAGGCGCTGATTGGCCTTTCCGTGATTTCTTTCTGGTTCTGATTTTCTGCGGCCCGGCGGCGCCGCCGCCGCCATTTCACCGACACTGTTTCTCTCGGCCATTCCTGCGAAAGCGGGAAGCCGGGTTTCAGGGGGTTACGGGTTTGTCTGGATTGTGGTTGTGTTTGTGAGCACCGCTCCTTCAAGGAAGACGCGCAGGCGCAGGTAGGTGGAGGAGTCTCCGTCGTCGTCTCTTGTGATCAGGAGGGCACGGTTG
>JAPPQC010000004.1 GCA_028817225.1 Gammaproteobacteria bacterium
CTCAGTGGCACGCCTTGCCGTATTTTTTCAGCCGCCAGTAGTTGTACGGCCACGGTGTCACGAAGCCGGCGGCCAGCGCCAGCGCGACTGCGGTCGGCGTCAGGATGGCGCCGCCGGTGACCGCCCAGTCGGTGGCGTTCATCGCCGTCTCCATCGCCAGCATCGAGATGAAACTCATGCCGAGCGCGGTTCTCAGCGCTTCGCGCGGCGGGAAATGCCGGTGAATCAGAATCGCCGTTTCCAGCAGCACGCTGGTCGCCAGGCCGTTGACCATCGCCAGCGCCATGATGGCCAGCACCGGCCACGCGATGCCGGCGAACTGGAAGAAGGCGATGGTGCCGAGGTCGCCGATGGCGCAGCCAATCAGGCACCACATCGTGTTGTAGGCGCTCGCCCCCCATGTGTGCCGGCAGGTCCAGAACATTTCCATCGGGGGCGTCAGTCGGTCACGGCGCCGTCGGAGGCGGAGCGCACCAGCCGCGCGTATTTGGCGAGCACGCCGTGGCGGTAGCGCGGGCGCGGCGCCTTCCATTGCTTCAGGCGGCGTTTGATTTCCGCCGCCGGCAATTCCAGGTTGATCTCGCGCCGCGCCGCATCAATCGTGATGCGGTCGTTGTTGCGCACGGCGGCGAGCGGCCCGCCGACGGCGGCTTCCGGCGTGATGTGGCCGACGACAAAGCCGTGGCTGCCGCCGGAAAAACGCCCGTCGGTAATCAGCGCGACATCGCTTCCAAGCCCCTTGCCCATCACCGCCGAGGTCGGCGCCAGCATCTCGCGCATGCCGGGGCCGCCCTGCGGGCCTTCGTAGCGGATGACGATGACATCGCCCTTCCTGACGGCGCCGTCGAGGATGCGCTTCATCGCCGCCTCCTCGGACGCGAACACCCGCGCCTTGCCGGTGAAATGCAGCCCTTCCTTGCCGGTGATCTTGGCGACGGCCCCGTGCGGCGCCAGGTTGCCGCGCAGGATGACGAGGTGGCCGTCGGCCTTGATGGGGTCGTCGAAGGGCCGGATGATGCGCTGCCCGGCGGGATAGGGCGGCGTTTTCGCAAGGTCGCGCTCCAGCGTGCGCCCGGTGACGGTCAGGCAGTCGCCGTGCAGCAGGCCGCGGTCGAGCAGTTGTTTCATCAGCGGTCGGATGCCGCCGACACGCACCAGTTCCGACATCAGGTAACGCCCGCTCGGTTTCAGGTCGGCCAGCACCGGCACGCGCTTGCCGATGCGCGTGAAGTCGTCGAGTTTCAGCGCGACGCCGCACGAATGCGCCATCGCCAGCAGGTGCAGCACCGCGTTGGTCGAGCCGCCGAGCGCGGTCACCACCGTGATTGCGTTTTCAAACGCCTTGCGGGTCATGATGTCGCGCGGCAGTATCTGTTTTTTGACGAGGTTGACGACCAGCCGCCCGGCCTCGGCGCAGTCGCGCATCTTGTTGCGCGACACCGCGTTTTGCGCCGAACTGCCGGGCGGGCTCATGCCCATCGCCTCGATCGCCGACGCCATCGTGTTGGCGGTGTACATGCCGCCGCACGAGCCGGCGCCCGGAATCGCGCACGCCTCGATTTCGTTGAACTCGCGCGCGCCCATCTCGCCCTTGCTCCTGGCGCCGACCGCCTCGAACACGGTGACGATGTCGGCTTTCTTGCCGGCGGCGCGCCCGGGCAGTATCGTGCCGCCGTAGATGAACACCGCCGGGCGGTCGAGGCGCGCGAACGCCATCATGCAGCCCGGCATGTTCTTGTCGCAGCCGCCGATGGCGACGAGGCCGTCGAAGCCCTCGCAGGCGGTGACCGCCTCGATGGAGTCGGCGATGATCTCGCGCGACACCAGCGAGTATTTCATGCCCTCGGTGCCCATTGAGATGCCGTCCGAGACGGTGATGGTGTTGAACACGACGGCCTTGCCGCCGGCGCGGTCCACCGCGCGCGCGGCGCGTTCGGCGAGTTGGTCAATGTGCATGTTGCACGGCGTGACCTCGCTCCAGGTCGAGGCGACGCCGATTTGCGGCTTCTTGAAGTCGGCGCCGGTGAAGCCGACGGCGCGCAGCATCGCGCGGCTCGGCGCGCGTTCAATGCCGTCAACAACGGCGGAGGAATAGCGGCGGCCCTTGTTCATGCAAGCGGGTTCATGCAGACGGGTTTATGCAAGGGGTTCATGCAAACGTTTTCATGCGAAACGGGTTCATGCGACGGGCATTCTATCACTGTTCAATCAAACGCGAGGCGCAGGCCGGCGAAGATGTGGCGCTTGCCGGGCGTGTGAAAGTTTCTGAAACTGGGGCGCCGGCAGTCCGCCTCGCTGAACGCGCTGGCGCCGCGCAGCGTGTAATGCGCGCCGTCGAACCACGGCGCCGAGTATTCGCCGTAGGGGAAGGCCCGGAAGCCGTCGTACGGGTGAAAGGCGTTCGCGCACCATTCCCACGCCTGCCCGCCGTCGTCGAAGCAGCCTTGCGCGCACGCGGTTTCCCATTCGTATTCGCACGGCAGCCGCGCGCCGGCGTAGCGGCTGAAGGCGCGCGCCTCGAAATGGCTGAGGCCGCGCACCGGCGCGCCGGGCGCCAGCGGGCGCACGCCGTCGCAGGTCGCCTCGAACCAGCCGTCGCGCCCGCGCAGCCAGCCGTCGGGCGCGGCGCACGCCGCCGCGCGCCGCCAGCGCAGCCCCGCCGCGTCCCAGTGCGCGTCGTCGCGGTAGCCGCCGCTTTCGATAAAGCCGAGATACTCGGCGTTGGTGACGGCGGCGCGGCGGATGGAAAAGCCCTTCATCCGGCGGCGGTGCCTCGGCAGTTCGTTGTCGAACGACCAGTTGTCGCGCCCGCCGATGTCGTATTCGCCGGTCTCGACGCGCGCGCTGCGCCGCCGCACCGGGGCGCCTTGCGCGAGGCCGCCGCCGTTGTGTTCGTGTTTTGCGCCGAGCGCGAGTTGTCTTTGCGCCAGCACCATGCGCATCGTCTCGATGTGCTGCGCGTGGTGCTGCACGAGGAATTTCAGCAGGTAGTCGCCGCGCATCAGTCGGTGGCCCGTGAGCGCCCGGGGCGGCGCTTGCAGCAGGCGGATGTTGGCGCGCTGGCGCCTGCGCGTCTCGTCGAGCAGCGCCGCCTGCGGCGGCAGGCGCCGCCCGCGCCCGGCCTTGACGCTGTTTTGCGGCTGGTAAAGGTCATGTTCCGCGGCGTCCGGCGCCTGCGCGCGCAGCCACAAATCCTCGGTGAAAATCGTGTGGCCGACATGCCAGCCGAGCGGGCTCAGGTCGGGATGGTATTGCCTGCGGCATTCGGCGTCGCTGAGCGGCGCCGCCAGCGCCAGCACGGTGCGCTGGAGTTGTTGCAGGCGGGCGATCAGGGCGGCGTCGCTCACAGGGCCGACAGCGACGGTTCGCCGGCGCGGGCGACGACCAGCAGGTGGTGTTCGGGCACCGCGTCCCAGCCGCTGTTCGCCGGCGTCAGGCGTTCCGACGCGATGAAGCGCCGCGCGCCGTCGCACAGCCAGTACAGCGACGGCGCGGTTTCGTTGAACGCGCAGCGCACCGCGTAGAGCGTGTCGCCGTCGCCGACCATCAGGTTCAGCATCGCGCAGCGCGCGCCGATGCGCTCGCCGACCCAGGCGATGGTGCGCCGCAGCGCGCCGCCGACGCCGCCCCCATGGTCGCGCAGCATCTGGCGCAGCAGCGCGAACAGGTATTCGGAGTCGGTCAGGCCGCGCACCGCCGCCTCGATGTCGTCGTCGAGCGCCGCCAGCAGCGCCTTGCGAAGGTCGCCGCGGAAGTTGTCAATAAAGCCGTTGTGCAGAAACAGCAGCGACTCGTCGTGAAACGGCTGCGTGTTGTGCAGGCCGTTGGCGTAGCCGGGCGTGGCGCTTCGCACCATCGCCAGCCACAGGTCGCGGCGCAGCGATTCGGCGAGGCCGCCGAGATTGGCGTCGGCCCAGATTGGGCCGGGGTTGCGATAGACCGCGGGCCGCCCGCCAGTGAGATACCAGCCGAAGCCGAAACCGTCGGCGTTGAGTTTGGCGTAGGTGAGTTCCTGCGGCTGCCACGACTGGCGGTAGAGGCTGTGCTCGGGTTCGAGCAGAAAATCCTTCAGCGACAGCGGCTGTCCGATGTAGGCGGCGAGACGGCACATCCGGCGATTTTACAATGAACCGCGGCCCTTCTGTAAACCGGCGTGAACGGGCGCGAACCGGCGCGAACGCTTGCGCGGCGCGCGTGATGGCGCGCCGGATGCCGCGCCGTCCGGCCATGCTATAATGCGCGCCTACGGATTGCAGTTGAGCCAGCAAGGATGAAGAAGCCAGCCGCCGCAGAGATTGAGTGCCCCCCGTGTATTGAGGTCGAGCCGTGCCTGTCAGTGCGCTCGCTGCAGGAGGACGTCATTGACGGCCTTTTCAGCAAGCCGCGGACACTGCCGCCGAAGTATTTCTACGACCCCGCCGGTTCGCACCTGTTCGACCAGATCTGCGACACCGACGAGTACTACCTGACGCGCGCCGAAAGCGCCCTGTTGCGGGAATGCGCCGACGAGGTCGTCGCGCGCGTGCGCCCCGACCACATCATCGAGTTCGGCAGCGGCGTGTCGCGCAAGAGTTGCTTCCTGCTGGACGCCTGCGAGCGGCTCGGCCTGCATTGCACCTACTGGCCGATGGACATCTGCCGCGAAGTCGTCGAAGACGCCGGACGGCGGCTGGCGGGCGACTATCCGTGGCTGCGGGTGAACGGGCTGGTCGGCGACTACAACGCCGGCCTCGGCAACATCCGGCTCAGCGCGGGGCGGCGCCTCGGCGTGTTCATGGGCAGCACCATCGGCAATTTCAACCCCGCCGACGCGGTCCGGTTTCTGACCGATGTGCGTTCGCTGCTGGCCGACGGCGACCGGCTGCTGCTGGGCGCCGACCGCGTCAAGGAGGCGTCGGTGCTGAACGCGGCCTACGACGACGCCGCCGGCCTGACGGCGCGCTTCAACCTGAATGTGCTGAAGGTGCTGAACGAGGGGCTGTCGGCGGATTTCGAGCCGGGCAACTTCGAGCACCACGCATTTTTCAACGAATGGCGCCGGCAGGTGGAAATGCACCTGGTTTCGTGCGCGCGCCAGCAGGTGTATTTCGGCGACCTCGACCGCAGCCTTGAACTGGACGCCGGCGAATCCATCTGCACCGAGATCAGCCGCAAGTTCACCGACGACTGCCTGGCCTCGCTGCTGCGGGAAAGCGGCTTTGCGAGCGACCGCCATTATGTGTCCGGCGACGGCTATTTCTCGCTGGTGCTGGGCCGCGCCGCCAATGCCTCGTAGCGCGCGGGCGCGCCGCCGCGGGCCGCCGTCGTGAGCGCCGCCAATATCCTGGTGGTGGACGACGAGCCGACGATTTGCGAGATGCTGTACTTCATGCTCGGCGACGAAGGCTACCGGGTCAGCCAGGCGCTCAACGCCGGCCAGGCGCTCGACCATCTGCACCGGCAGGTTCCCGACATCGTGCTGGTGGACTGGATGATGCCCGGCATGAGCGGCATTGACCTGGTGCGCAACATCCGCGCCAACCCGGTGACGCGCGATTTGCCGATCATCATGGTGACGGCCAAGACCGACGAACAGCAGCGGGTCGCCGGCCTGTCGGCGGGCGCCGACGACTATGTGACGAAGCCGTTTTTCAGGCGCGAGTTGAGCGCCCGCATCCGGGCGCTGCTGCGGCGCACGAAACCGCACAAGGGGCTGGAGAAAATCACCGTCGGCGCGATGGTGCTGGACCCGGCGGAGCACCGCCTTGAGATTGGCGGCAAGGCGGTCGCCGTCGGCCCGACCGAATTCCAGTTGCTGCATTTTCTGGCGGCCCGGCCCGGACAGGTGTTCGCGCGCCGGCGCATCCTCGACGGCGTCTGGGGCCTGAACCGCTTCGTCGAGGAGCGCACCGTGGATGTCTATGTCCGCAGGCTGCGCAAGACGCTGGCGCCGCACGGATTCCGCGAGGCCGTCGCCACCGTGCGCGGCGTCGGCTATTGTTTCCGGCCCCCCGAATAACGCGGACATGCAGGACTTCCTGCGCAACAGCCTGCTGACGCTGCCGCTGTTCGCGGCGGCGGGGCTGCTGTTCGGCCTCGCCTATGACGAGGTCGCGCTGTCGCTGTTGCTTGCGCTGCTGGTCTATGTCGCGGCGCTGCTGAGCCGCCTGCACCGCCTGCACCGGCAGATGCGAAAGACCGCCGCCGCCGAATGGTCGCGCGGCGGCGGCGAAGAGGACGCCGCGTTTGATTCATCGCACCTGGAGAAGGCCGAAGGCGGGCGCGGCCTCGTCGTGACCCGCGACAACGGCGACATCGTCTGGTTCAACCGCGCCGCCGCCGCGCTGCTCGGCCTGAAGGCGGAACAGGACCGCGGCGCCGACATCGTCCACCTGATACGCAACCCCGATTTCGTCCGCTGTTTCGCCGGCAGCCGTTTCGGGCGGACGGTGGAGACGCACTCGCCCGCCGCGCCCGCCGTCGGCGTCTGCGTGCTGCCCGGCGGGCGCGGGCGGCGGCTGATTCTGGTGGACGACCTGTCGCGCCTGCAGAAACTCGAGACGATGAACCGCGATTTGATCGGCAATGTGTCGCACGAACTGCGTTCGCCGCTGACGGTCATTGTCGGCTACCTCGACCTGCTCGACGAGATTGGCGGGCGCGGCGACGACCGCCGCCTTGACGCGGCGCTGACGAACATGCGCCGGCAGAGCGCGCGCATGCAGCAGATTGTCAACGACCTGCTCGAGTTGAGCGAACTCGAGGTGGCGCCGCCCGGCGAGCAGCCCGCCGATGTCGTCAGCGTCGCCGAACTGGTCGGCGCCATCCGCGACGAGGTGCGCGAACTCGACCCGTCCGGGCGCTGCCGCATCGTCGCCGACATCGGCGACCCCGGCCTGTTGGGCAGCCGCGCGCGGCTGCACAGCGCGTTTTTCAACCTCGTCAGCAACGCCGTCCGCTATTCGCCGGACGGCGGCACCATCACGCTGCGCTGGCGCGGCGACGAATCGGGCGCGAGTTTCTGCGTCGCCGACGAGGGCGTCGGCATCGAGTCGTACCATCTGCCGCGCCTGACCGAGCGTTTTTACCGGGTGGACAAGGACCGCTCGCGCACGACCGGCGGCACCGGCCTCGGGCTTGCCATCGTCAAGCATGTGCTGAACCACCACGACGCCGAACTCGAGGTGCAAAGCGCGCCCGGCAGGGGCAGCGTGTTCTGCTGCCGTTTTCCGGCGTCGCGCGTGGCCGCGCCGCGCGCCTGAATCAGCCGAAGCGGCCGGTGATGTACTGCTCGGTCAGCGTGTGCTTCGGGTTGGTGAAGATGGCCTGCGTCTCGCCGACCTCGATCAGGTTGCCGAGGTGGAAATAGGCGGTTCGCTGCGACACGCGCGCCGCCTGCTGCATTGAGTGCGTGACGATGGAGATGGCGTAGTTGCGGCGCAGTTCGTCTATCAGTTCCTCGATTCTGGCGGTGGCGATGGGGTCGAGCGCCGAGCACGGCTCGTCCATCAGGATGACTTCCGGGTTGACGGCGATGGCGCGCGCGATGCACAGCCGCTGCTGCTGGCCGCCGGACAGGCCGGTGCCGGGGTGGTCGAGGCGGTCCATGACCTCGTGCAGCAGGCCGGCCTTCTCAAGGCTGGTGTGGACGATTTCGTCGAGTTCGCGGCGGTTGGCGGCGAGGCCGTGGATGCGCGGCCCGTAGGCGACATTGTCGTAGATGGATTTCGGGAACGGGTTGGGTTTCTGGAACACCATGCCGACGCGGGCGCGCAGTTCGACGACATCCATTTTCCTGTCGTAGATGTTCTCGCCGTCGAGCGTCACGGAGCCGCTGACGCGGCAGTTGTCTATCGTGTCGTTCATGCGGTTCAGGCAGCGCAGGAAAGTGGATTTGCCGCAGCCCGACGGGCCGATCATCGCGATGACCTCGTTTCGGGCGATGTCGAGGCTGACATTCCTGATGGCGTGCTTGTCGCCGTAATGGACATCAATGCCGCGCGCGCTCATGTGCGGCTGCGCGACGGTGGCGGCGCCGACGGTCTCGAAGTCTTCCGGCACGGCGGTGTCTTGCAGCGCGGGCTGGTTGTTGTTCGCCGGTTTCACGCTACCAGCGCCTCTCGAATTTCTTCCTGAGAAGAACCGCGCCCAGGTTCATCGCAATCAGGAACAGCAGCAGCACCAGCGTCGCGGCGGCGGCGAGTTCGGTGAAGGCGCGCTCGGCCTGGTTGGCCCACAGATAGACCTGCACCGGCAGCGCGGTCGCCGGGTCGGTGAAGTTCTGCGGCACATCAACGATGAACGCGACCATGCCGATCATCAGCAGCGGCGCGCTCTCGCCGAGCGCCTGCGCCATGCCGATGACGGTGCCGGTCAGCACGCCGGGCATCGCCAGCGGCAGCGTGTGGTGCAGGGCGGTCTGCATCGGCGACGCGCCCATCGCCAGCGCGGCTTCGCGGATGGACGGCGGCACCGCCTTCAGCGCGGCGCGCCCGGCGATGATGATGGTCGGCAGCGTCATCAGCGCCAGCACGATGCCGCCGACCAGCGACGACGAGCGCGGCAGGCCGAAGAAATTCAGGAACACCGCGAGGCCCAGCAGCCCGAAAATAATGGACGGCACCGCCGCCAGGTTGTTGATGTTGACCTCGATGAAGTCGGTCAGGCGGTTGCGCGGCGCGAACTCCTCGAGATAGACGGCGGTGGCGATGCCGATCGGGAACGACAGCAGAAAGGCGACCAGCAGCGCGAAGAACGAGCCGGTCAGCGCGCCGAGCAGGCCGGCCCGCTCCGGCTCCCTTGAATCGCCGCGCGTGAACAGCGTGCGGTTGAAATGCCGCTCGACGCGCCCGTCCGCGGCCAGTCGGTCGAGGCGCGCGATTTGCCGGTCGTTGAGGCGGCGCCGGTCTTCGGCGAGAGTGCGGTCAACCTTTCCCTTGTAGAAGAGGTCGGCCTCGTCGTCGGCCAGCGCGCGGAAGCGGACGGTGGTGCCGATGACGGAGGGGTCGGCGGCGACTTGCGCGCGCAGATCGAACGCGGCGCCGGAACTGACGAGGGCGCGCAGGGCTTTTTTGTCGCGCCGCGAGCGGGCGTCGGGAAACAGCGCGTACAGCGAGCGGTTCAGCAGGCCGCGGTAGTCGGCCTGGTCGAGCGCGTCTTGCAGCGCCTGCGGCGAGGCGCCGCGCCCGGCGAAGGCATTCTCGTCGAGATGAACATCAAGCGTGAACGAGGTCTGGGTGAAGGCGCCGGCGCCGGCGGAGAGGATGGCGCCGAACAGCAGCACGACAAACGCCAGGCCGGCGAGGATGGACGCGAGGCCCGCCGCGCGGAAGCGCCTTTCGGCGCGGTAGCGCCGCGCCAGGCCGCCGCGGACTTTCTGCAGCGTCGTCGCGGCGTTGTACGCGCCGTTGTTCGGGCCGCTGTCCGGGCCGTTGTTCGGACTATTCATATTGCTCGCGGTAGCGGCGCACGATGTGCAGCGCGATGATGTTCAGGGCCAGCGTGACGGCGAACAGCGTCAGTCCGAGCGCGAACGCGGCCAGCGTCTTCGGGCTGTCGAATTCCTGGTCGCCGGTCAGCAGTGAGACGATTTGCACGGTCACCGTGGTGACCGATTCAAGCGGGTTGGCGGTCAGGCGCGCGGCGAGGCCGGCGGCCATGACGACAATCATCGTCTCGCCGATGGCGCGCGAGATGGCCAGCAGCAGCCCGCCGATGATGCCGGGCAGCGCCGCCGGCAGCACCACCTTGCGCACCGTTTCCGAGCGTGTCGCGCCGAGCGCGTAGGAGCCGTCGCGCAGGTTGCCCGGAACGGCGACGATGACATCGTCGGACAGCGAGCAGATGAACGGAATCAGCATGATGCCCATGACCGCGCCGGCGGCCAGCGCGCTTTCCGACGATGCATCGAGGCCGAGCGACAGCGTCGCGTCGCGGATGGCCGGCGCCACCCACAGCACCGCGAAGAAGCCATAGACGACGGTCGGGATGCCGGCCAGAATCTCGAGCATCGGCTTGGCGACGGCGCGCAGGCGCGGCGCCGCGTATTCGCCCAGAAAGATCGCCGACATCAGGCCGAGCGGCGCGCCCATCGTCATCGCGACCGCCGAAATCAGCAGCGTGCCGGCAAACAGCGGCACCGCGCCGAAGGCGCCGGACGAGCCGACCTGGTCTTCGCGGATGGCCGTTTGCGGGCTCCATTCAAGGCCCAGCAGAAAATCGCCGACCGGCACCAGCCGGAAGAATTGCAGCGCCTCGAACAGCACCGACAGCACGATGCCGACGGTTGTGAAGACGGCGATGCTCGAGCAAACCAGCAGCAGGTTGCCGAGGAAGCGCTCGACGCTTTTGCGCGCGTTGTGGCCGGGTTGCAGGCGCCGCCGCACGCGGGCCGCGGCGGCGGCGATTGTCAGCGCGAGCAGTGTGACCAGGCCGAAGTGGCCGCCGGGTTCAAACGGGTTGCGCACGGCGTTTGGCAGGCGCGGCTCCAGCGCGAACCACAGCGCGACCGCCAGCAGCGCCGGTATCGCGCACCACAGCGCCGCGTACCATCCGTAATGAACCGGGCGCGACTTGCACGCGCCGGACGGGCCGGTGAAGCGGGTGGCGCGCTTTGCGGCGAGCAGGTAGGCGATGCCGGAGGCTGCGAGTATCAGCAGCGTAATCTGGAACAGGTTCATGACGGATGCGCGGGTTGGCAGGCGGCAAGGTAAACGCCGAATGTGTCAGTTTCATGACAGACGCCGGAAAGCGCGCGGCGGCATGATCACGGCGGCGTTCAGAAACGGGTGATGTCCGGCGACAGCGGCGCGTCGCGGGTGATGTCACGGGCGGCGTTCAGGAATGGATTCGGTCCGGCAACAGCGGTGTGCCGCAGGCGATGTCGCGGGTGGCGTTCAGGAGCGGATCAGGTTCGGCGACAGCGGCGTGCCGCGGGTGATGTCGCGGGCGGCGGTCTTGCCGAGCACCTCGTCGAGGTGTTTCGGCGCCATGCCGAAGCCGGGGCGGATGCTGCGGACATTGTCGGCGGTGAAGGCGTCGCCGGCGCGCATGTCTTGCACGACATACAGCGAGCGGCGGAACCGGATGGCCTGTTTTTCGGCGGCTTTCGGTTCGCGGCGGATTCTGCCGGCGGACGCCCACGCGGTTTTGACATCGCGGCACAATTGTTTCAGGGCGTCCGGCTCCAGCGAGAAACTGTCGTCGGGGCCGCCGTCGTCGCGGCTCAGCGTGAAATGTTTCTCGATGAGGCAGGCGCCGA
>JAPPQC010000005.1 GCA_028817225.1 Gammaproteobacteria bacterium
CTTGAAAACCCTTATGAATAAAGGGTTCCCGGCCTGTCCACGGGCTGGCGCCTGTCCAATCTGCTATTTGACATAATATACATTATGCGAATTAGATATTGAGGCGCCCGGACGCCGCAGGTAAAATGAATTTGCAAATGAACTTGCGTTGAAGGCGGTTTGCGTCTAACCTTCGCAACTCTCGGTTCTACACCAAATCAAAACTTCGGAGTTCTACTTACTATGAAAAAGCTTTACTTAACGGTTGCTTGCAGCGCGCTGGTCCTGACTGGCTGCTCGAATATGCAGATGATGCACGACATGAAAGAGCAGATGTCTGAAATGCAATATCAGCTCAACTCGATCGAGACTTCTTCCGCCCGGGCCAAGGAAATGGCAAGTGAAGCCATGATTAAAGCCTCTCAGATGGAGCAAGCCATGACGAGAATGGTCGGCAAAAGCAAAATGAAGCAGATGATGAAATAAACATCACTTCATTTGCTTTTTGCTTAAAGGGGCCGCAAGGCCCCTTTTTTGTCCTTATTCCCTTCTCCCAAAAATCAAAAAATGTATTCCGCCGCCGATTGCGCGGCTGCGCCGGGAGCGCGCTGCACCGGCTTGGGGGCGATGGAGGCCCCGCGGTTGAGCGGCACCGGGATGCCGGCCCCCTGTTTCGCCGTGCTGACGAGCAGTTCCCAGTCAACCGGTATCGCCCGCTTTTCCGTCAGCCGGCTGATTTCGCGTATGGCCTGCCCGAGGTAGCGGTCCATCACGCCGGCCTGCCCTTGCCCGTGCGCCTCGAGGTACACCACGCCGTCAACAAGAGCGCTCTTGAACGGCTGAAACTGTATCGTCACCGGCGTGCCGCGCTCGATCAGCCCGAAGAAGTCCTGAATATCCACCGGGCGCATCCGGATGCAGCCGTGGGTGGCTTTCAGGCCGATGGCATACGGGCGGTTGGTGCCGTGGATGAAATAGCCGGGCAGGTTCAGTTGCAGCGCGTATTTTCCCAGCGGATTGTCCTTGCCCGGCGGCACCGAAGCCGGCAGCGGGTCGTCCATCAGTTCGTGCTCGCGCCGCACGCTGGCCGGCGGATACCAGGTCGGGTTGACAATCTTGTCAATGACCTTCGCCTTTGAAACCGGTGTCTGCCAGTCGCCGCGGCCAATGCTGATCGGGTATGTCCTGACCTTTTTTTCTTCGCCGGAGGCCGGTTTCGGGTCGTAGTAATAAATCCGCATTTCGGCAAGATTCACATAAATGCCGCGGAATGACGGGCGCGGCAGGATGAACTGGCTCGGCAGAACGACCGAATTGCCCTCGCCCGGCACCCACGGGTCAATTCCCGGGTTGGCTTCGAGGATTTCCTCGATGCCGAGGCTGAATTCCTCGGCGATGCCGAGTATCGTGTCTTGCGGCTGAATCACGACCTTTTGCAGCGCGCCGATTAGTGTATGATTCGGGTCGAACCCGTAAGTCGCCGGGAGCGCGGACGCAACCGGCAGCGCCACCCCGCAGGCCGCCGACAACAACATCCGAATGGCTGGAAAAAACGACATATGCCGGACATTATAACTGCAATCAACGGCCAGTTTCCGATTCAGGAAGGCGTCGCCTACCTGAACCACGCCGGAGTCGCGCCGTGGCCGAAATGCACAGCCGATGTCGTCTGCGACTTTGCGCGCGAAAACGCGAGTTGCGGCGCGTTGCATTACAAGGCCTGGGAAGAAACCGCCGGTGCGTTGCGCGAGATGCTTCGCAATCTGATCAACGCCGAATCCGCGGATGAAATCGCCCTGGTGAAGAACACCTCGGAAGGGTTGTCGCTGGTCGCCTACGGGCTGGACTGGCAGCAAGGCGACAATGTCGTTGTCGGCATGCAGGAGTTTCCGTCCAACCGCATCGTCTGGGAATCGCTGCACAAGCGCTTCGGCGTCGAGGTGCGCACGGTTGATTTGCACGGCGGGGCTTCGCCGGAGCAGGCGCTGCTCAGCCGACTGGACCGGCGGACGCGGGTGCTGACGGTCAGTTCAATCCAGTATGCGACCGGCTGGCGCATGGACCTGGATGTGCTCGGCAAGGCGTGCCGGGAAGCGGGCGCCCTGCTCTGCGTGGATGCCATCCAGAGCCTCGGCGCGGCGCCGGTTGATGTGCAGGCCTCGCAAATCGACTTCCTCGCCGCCGACGGGCACAAGTGGATGCTGGCGCCCGAGGGCGTCGGCTGTTTCTACTGCCGGCGCCGTCATCTGAAAACCCTGAAACTGCACCAGTACGGCTGGGGCATGCTGCAAGACCCCGGCGACTATGATTCGCTTTACGGCGAGGCCATGCTCGCCTCGTGGGCCGAGGTTGGCAACGCCCGGCGGTTTGAATGCGGCAGCCTCAATTCGCTCGGCATCCATGCGCTGCACGCCAGCCTCGGCCTGCTGTTTGACACCGGCCTCGACCGGGTTTTCAGCGAAGTCGCGTCCAATGTTTCGCACCTCGCCGGCGGCGTTGATCAAGACCGCTTTCAATCGCTGACGCCGGCGGAAGAACACCGGCGCGGCGGCATTCTGACGGTGCGCCCGCGGCGGGGAGAACCCGGGGCCTTGCACCGGCAACTGTCAAAAGCCGGCGTGCTGTGCGCGTGCAGAGGCGGCGGCATTCGCCTGTCGCCGCATTTCTACACGCCGCGGGAAGTTCTCGACCGGGCGCTTGAATGCCTCCACGATTTCAGCGGCTGAAAGCCTTGTGCCATTCAAGCAGACCGCTTTCCAGCAGCAGGCGCGGGTTCAGGCTGTTGCTGTCGGCCAACCGGCAGCGCTGAACCTGCCGCCCGTGCAGTCTTTGCAGGCTTTCAAATGGTGGACTCATGGGTGGACTCATGGGCGGATTCACGGGCGGATGCGCCGGCGGATTCGCGGCGGGCGCCGCGGGCGCGGCGTCGAAAGCGCCATGGACAAAGGCGGCATGGACAATCTGCTGCAATTCCTCCAGCAGCCATTGCTGAATCAGCGGAGACGGCTGTTCGTTCCAGCGCTCCACAATGCCGGAAAGATCCGACAGCGGCGCCCTGGCCGACAGCCACTGCGCCAGTTCATCGTGAAATTTTTCCCGGTCAATCCCTTTCTCGGCCTTCTTCGAGGCCTCCAGCGGCCGCAACCCGAACAACGCAAGCCGGCGCCGCGCCTGCTCCGTCTCCAGCGACAGCCGCCCGGCCAGCCACTCGACCGCCTCGTCGCCCGGCAGCGGAAAACGGATTTTGCGGCAGCGGCTGCGTATCGTGGCCGGCAGTTTCGCCAGGCGCCTGCAAATCAGGACGATGACGCCCCCGTCCGGCGGCTCTTCCAGCGTCTTCAGAAGACTGTTGGCGGCGGCGTAATTCATGCTGTCGGCCCGCGGGATAAAAGCGACCCGGTATTGGCCGTAATGCCGGTTCAACGAGAAAAAGTCGGCCAGTTCGCGGATTTGCGCGACCTTGATTTCTTTCTTCTCGGCGACAATCGAAAGATAGTCCGGATGATTCTCCGAGGCCAGCAGACGGCACCCCTTGCAGCCGCCGCAGGGCCTGTCTTTTTCACTTTGGCACAACAGACTATGGCAGAGAGCGGAACCAAATTCTTCCATTCCGCAGCCGTCCTGCCCGCTCAGCAGCAAGGCGTTGGGCACGCGCCCCGCCGCCAGCATCCGCAGCCAGTTGTCCCACTGTGCACGCTGCCATGGATAGACCGGGTTATTCATCGCCAATCTCCGGCCAGCGTTTGACCACCAGCGCGATGATTTCCGCGCCGACCTGTTCCCTGTCCCGGGCGGCGTCAATCACTGCAAACCGCGCGGGTTCGCGCCCGGCCCGTTCAAGATAAGTCTTTCGCACCCGCTCAACGAACGCCTTGCCCTGCGATTCAAAATTGTCCGGCGTTTTGCCTGCGCGCAGCAACTCATACTGGGTGCTGGGAATGTCCTTGTGCCTTTTTTCAGGCGGCAAATCCAGCAGTATCGTCCAATCGGGCGACAGGCCGGGCGCGACCCATTCGGCCAGCACATCAATCCGTTCGGACGGAATTTCGCGGCCCCCGCCCTGGTAGGCGTAACTCGCGTCAATAAAGCGGTCACAAACCACCCATTGCCCCCGCTCCAGCGCCGGTTGCACGACCCGGCGGACATGCTCGGCGCGCGCCGCGAAAAACAACAGCAATTCGGCGAGGCCGGACAGGCCCTTTTCCTGCTCCAGCAGCATGCGCCGGATGGCCTCTCCCATCGGTACGCCGCCAGGCTCGCGGGTTCTCCTGACCTCCACGCCGCGCCGCCTGAGAAACGATTCCAGGGCTTCGGCCTGCGTGCTCTTGCCGACGCCGTCTATCCCTTCAAGGGTGATCAGTTTTCCGCGTTGCATTACTTCAACTGGTAGCGGGCGACGGCCTTGCGGTGTTCGCCGTAGGTTTTCGAGAAATGATGGCTGCCGTCGCCCCTGCTGACGAAGTATAGCGCGCCGGTCTTTTCCGGGTGCAGCACCGCTTGCAGCGACGCAAGCCCCGGCATCGCAATCGGCGTCGGCGGCAGCCCCTTGCGGCGGTAGGTGTTGTACGGCGTGTCGGCCTTCAGGTCTTTTTTCCTGATGTCGCCGCCGAATTGCAGGCCCATGCCGTAAATGACGGTGGGGTCGGCCTGCAGCAGCATCCCCTTCTCAAGCCGCGACAGAAACACGCCGGCAATCCGGCGGCGCTCGTCGTCTCTCGCCGTTTCCTTCTCGACGATGGAGGCGAGTATCAGGGCCTCGTAAGGCGACGCAAGATGAAGGCCGGGCGCTCTTTCGCGCCAGACGGACTCCAGCGTCCGCGTCATTTTTTCGTATCCCTGCCGGAACAAATCCACATCGGCGGCGCCGGCGCTGAAAAAATAGGTGTCCGGGAAGAACCAGCCCTCAAGCGATGGATGATCCACGCCGAGATGCTTCCTGATCTCTTCGGCGTCGGCGGCCACCGTTTCAATCGCCCGGTGCCGCCGCATCGTCTGCAGAACCTGCCTGAGCGTGGCCCCCTCGATGATGCGCAGACGCTCGAGGACGCCCTTGCCGCTCGCCGCCATGTCGAGAAACCCGGCCAGCGTCATGCGCGGTTCAATCCGGTATCTTCCCGCCTTGATGCTGCCCTCAAGTCCGCCGAGCCTCGCGTACAGCGCCGCGTAGAAACGCACCGGCACCGGCTTTCTGTCCGCGATCAACCCCGCCCGCTCCATGCCGGCGATGACGCGGTTGAATGAACTGCCTTCGGCGATGTCCCAGTCCACCTGTTGCGTGTTCGTCAACGGCACGGCGTGGAGACTGCGGTAAAAGTCCCAAACAAAAGCGGCGCCCGCCGGCAGCGCGGCGGCGGCGCAGATGGCGATTGCAAGACGCCCCCCGCTCATCCGCCTCACCGGTCAGTCCTCCGCGCCGGCGGCGGGCAGTTTTTGCAACAAATCGTGCAGCAAGCCGTGCACCGACTGCACATCGTAATCACGCGCGCCCTCCAGATGGCGAACCGGCCAGGCGCGAATCAGCACATTGCAAAAAAAAACGCCGTCGGCCCGCAGCAAATCCTCGCGCGACAACCGGGTCTCCTGAACCGGAATGCCGCGCCGCCGGCACGCCTCGATAATCCAGCCGCGCATCACGCCGCTGACGCCGCAGCGGTCCAGCAGCGGGGTTCGCAGGCCGCCATCCTCCACGGTGAAGAGATTGCTCATCGTGCCTTCAATCACCCGGTCGCGCGCGTCGAGCATGACGCCCTCCTGGTATTCGTCCCGCCATTCCATCCGCGCCATCACCTGCTCCAGCCGGTTCAGGTGCTTGACGCCGGCCAGGTCGGGATCATCGGCGAGGCGCTTGCGGCAGAATCTTGCGGCGACGCCGCGGCGCCGGAAATCGTCCGGATAATCCGGCGGCGGCAGCGCGGTGACAATGCGGGTCGGCTTGGCCGGAAGCGGCGGGCGGTACCCGCGCGCGCCGCCGCCGCGGGTGACGATGACCTTGACGACGGCGTCGCCGCTGCCGGCGGCGAGGCGGCGCACTTCCTCGTCAAGGGCGCGCCAGTCGTCAAAGGCGATGGCCAGTTTGCGGCAGCCGTCGCGCAGGCGCGCGCGGTGACGCGGCCAGAAACGGGGCGCGCCGTCCGCGACCGAAATCGTCTCGAAAACACCGTCGCCGTAGGCAAGCCCGCGGTCGGTCACGGCAATCGCGCCGCCCGGTTTTCCGTTGATCAAAACCGGAGGCATGGTCGAAAGGTGTGCGCCGGTGATTTCAGACGGCGCGAAACACCAGGGAAGCGTTGGTGCCCCCGAAACCGAAGGAATTGGACAGCACGCACCGCAGGTTTTCCCTGCGCGCGGTGTTCGGCACATAATCCAGGTCGCACTTCGGATCCGGGGTGTCGAGGTTGACGGTCGGCGGCATCACCCCGTCTCTCAAAGACAGCACCGAAAACACCGCCTCGACCCCGCCCGCGGCCCCCAGCAGATGGCCGATCATGGACTTGACCGAACTCATCGCGAGTTTCCGCGCGTGATCGCCGAAGACCAATTTGACGGCGTCGCTTTCGGCCTGGTCGCCGAGCGGCGTCGAAGTGCCGTGCGCGTTGATGTAATCCACCTCGCCGGGGTTCAGCGCGGCGTCTTGCAGCGCGTTTTGCATGCAGCGCGCGGCGCCGGCGCCGCCGGGAACCGGCTGCGTGATGTGGTGGGCGTCGCTGGAAGCCCCGTATCCGGCGAGTTCGCAGTAGATGTTGGCGCCGCGCTTTTGCGCGTGTTCGCGCTCCTCAAGGACGACGACGCCGGCGCCGTCGCCGATGACGAAGCCGTCGCGGTCCAGGTCCCACGGGCGGCTCGCGCGTTCGGGGTCGTCGTTGTGCGACGCGCACAGCGCGCGCGCCGCCGCGAAACCGCCGACGCCGAGCAGCGATGTCGCCATCTCGGCGCCGCCGGCGATCATGATGTCGGCGTCGCCGCGCGCGACCATGCGCGCCGATTCCCCGATGTTGTGGTTGCCGGTCGCGCAGGCCGAGACAATCGCGAAATTGGGCCCTTGCAGGCCGTACAGAATGGACAGGTTGCCCGAGATCATGTTGATGATGCTGCCCGGGACGAAAAACGGCGATATCTTGCGCGCGCCGCCCTCGATGCAGGCGGTGTGGTTGGCCTCGATCAGCGGCAGGCCGCCGATGCCGGAGCCGACCGCGACGCCGATGCGCGGCGCGTTTTGCTCCGTGACCTCGAACCCCGAATCCTCGATCGCCTGAACGCCGGCGCCGATGCCGTAATGGATGAACAGATCCATGCGCTTCTGCTCTTTTTCGGGGATGTAGGTATCGGCGTCGAACCCCTCGACCGGGGCGGCAATCCGCACCCGCAAACCGGAAGCGTCAAAGGACGAGATTTTCCGCACGCCGCTGCGCCCGGCGACGACGGCCTCCCACGCCTTGTCAACGGCGGCCCCGACCGGGCACACGACACCGACGCCGGTGACGACCACTTGTCTGTTGTGCACACGAACTCCGCGGATGGTGAAGAGACGGGGGAAAAGAACGCCCGCAAGGCGCTCAGGCGTTTATGTGCTTCTCGATGTAGTCAACCGCCTGCTTCACCGTCGTGATTTTCTCGGCCTCTTCGTCCGGTATCTCGCACTCGAATTCTTCCTCCAGCGCCATCACCAGTTCCAGCGTGTCCAGCGAGTCCGCGTTCAAGTCATCGACAAAGGAAGCATCCTCGGTGACCTTGTCTTCCTCGATACTCAGCTGCTCGGCCACGATTTTGCGGACCCGGTCTTTTATATCACTCATTGAAATAGTCTCCTTGTTACTGTTGAGTCGTTGAAAACAACTTTTGGCCGTCAGGCCATGTACAACCCTCCGTTGATGTGGACGGTCTCGCCGGTGATGTAGGCGGCGGCCCCGGAAGCCAGAAAGCGCACCAGTTCGGCCACTTCCGCCGCCTCGCCGAAGCGCGCCGCGGGGATGGTGCGGACAATCTCCTCGCGGTATTTCTCCGGCAGCGCCCGCACCATATCGGTGTCAATAAAGCCGGGCGCGACGCAGTTGACGGTGATATTACGGGTTCCCAGTTCTTTTGCAAGGCTTTTGCTGAAACCGGTAATCCCGGCCTTGGCGGCGGCGTAGTTGGCCTGCCCCGGATTGCCGGCGGCGCCCGTCAGCGAAGTGATGTTGATGATCCTCCCCCACCTTTTTTTCATCATCCGGCGCACGCACGCCTTGCTCAGGCGAAACACCGAACCCAGGTTGGTGTTGATGACCGCATCCCAGTCCTCGTCGCTCATCCTCGGCAGCAGGCTGTCGCGGGTGATGCCGGCGTTGTTGACCAGCACATCGGGCATCTGGTCCTGTTCGGCCAGCGTCTTGAGCAGCGCCGCCACCGAGTCCGCCTGCTCCACCCTGAGCACGGCGCCGTGGCCGCGAACGCCTTCCCCGTCGAGAAAACCGGAGATGGCGCGGGCGCCGTCGTCGCCGGTCGCGGTGCCGACGACTTCCAGCCCGGCGCGGCCCAGTGCCAGCGCAATCGCGCGCCCGATGCCGCGCGAGGCGCCGGTGACGAGCGCCGTTTTCGCGCCTGCCGCCGCTTGCGCCGTCATCCGGATTCCGCCAGCGCCCGCTCCAGGCCGGCCGGGCTGTTGACGGCGTGGCATTCGGCCCGCCGGTTGATGCGCCGGACGAGGTTCGTCAGCACCTGCCCCGGCCCCAGTTCAACGAAGCGCGCGACGCCGTCCTCGCCCATGCGCTCGATGGTGGCGACCCATTGCACCGGATTGTGAAGTTGTTCGCTCAATGCCCGAAAAATATCGCCGGGTATTGTACGCGGCATCGCGTCCACATTGTGAAGAATTTTGATCGCCGGCGCGCTGATTTCCGCGCCCTCGAGAAACGACGAGAACTCGCGCGCCGCGTCGCGCATCAGCGAGGAATGGGCGGGCACGCTGACCGGCAGCAGAACGCATTTGCGCGCGCCCTGCGCCGACGCCCGCGCCATCGCCTCTTCCACCGCTGCCTTGTGGCCGGCGATGACGGTCTGCGCCGGCGCGTTGAAATTGACGGCCTCGACCACCTGTTCGCCGCCGGGCGCGGCGCACAACTCCACCACCTGCCGCGATTTCAGCCCGATGATCGCCGCCATCGCGCCGCGGCCCTCGGCGACGGCCTGCTGCATCAACTCGCCGCGCCGCGCGGCGATGGCGACCGCGTCTTCAAAGGCGATGGAACCGGCGCAGACCAGCGCGGTGTATTCGCCGAAACTGTGGCCGGCGGCGACCGCCGGCACGGCGTCGCTCAGGCGGCTCCAGATTTTCCACACCGCGACGCCGGCGGCCAGCATCACCGGCTGGGTGTTGACGGTGCGGTTCAGCGCCTCCTCCGGCCCGTCCATCGCCATCTTGAACAGGTCCTTGCCGAGGATTGCGGAGGCGGCGTCAAAGGTTTCCCGCACCTCCGGGTGTTCGGCGGCCAGTTCCCTCAGCATGCCGGTGTGCTGGGCGCCCTGTCCGGGGAAAAGAAAAGCCGTGTCCGTCAATATCCGCATGCCGATTCAACCTGGGTTATAATGCACGCCGTTTCCAGAAAACCACACGATGCCAAAAAGCGAGCACTTTGAAATGAAGGGCGTCGTCGTCGAGGTCCTTCCGAACACGATGTTCAGGGTCAAACTCGAAAACGACCATGTTGTCACCGCGCACATATCCGGAAAAATGCGAAAGCATTACATCCGGATACTTGCCGGCGACCGCGTCACCGTCGAGATGAGCCCCTACGACCTGACCCGCGGGCGCATTACCTACCGCGAAAAATAGCCCCTGCCGTCAGCCCCCGCACCGGATTTTTTCTTTCCGCGGCGCCTCGCAGCGGAAGCGGACTTCGCCGTCCTCGAGCACAAAGCGGGCGGCGCCGCCCTTCTTCAGTTTGCCGAAGAGGATGTCGTCGAGCAGCGGCTTTTTCAGTTTCTCCTCGATCAGGCGCCGCATCGGCCTCGCCCCCATCGTCTTGTCAAAGCCGTTCTCGACCAGCCACGAGCGCACATCGGCGTCCACCGTCAGTTGCACCTTCCGGTCTTCGAGTTGCGCCTGAAACTGCGTCAGGAACTTGTCAACGACGAGCAGGATCATCTCCCTGTCCAGCGGCCTGAAATGCACCACCGCGTCGAGGCGGTTGCGAAACTCCGGCGAGAAAACCCGCTTGATGCTCTCGGAACAGTCCGGCGCGCGGTCGTCGTGCCCGGTGAAGCCGATGCTCGCGCGGCTCATCGCCTCGGCGCCGGCGTTGGTCGTCATGATCAGCACCGTGTGGCGGAAATCCACCTTGCGCCCGTTGGCGTCGGTCAGCAGGCCGTGGTCCATGACTTGCAGCAGCAGGTTGAACACATCCGGGTGGGCCTTCTCCATCTCATCAAGCAGCACCACGGACTGGGGAAACTTCAGCACCGCGTCGGTCAGCAGGCCGCCCTGGTCGAAGCCGACATAGCCCGGAGGCGCGCCGATGAGGCGCGAGACGGTGTGCCGCTCCATGTATTCGGACATGTCGAAACGCACCAGTTCCATGCCGGCGCTCGCGGCCAGTTGCCGCGCGGTCTCGGTCTTGCCGACGCCGGTCGGGCCGGCCATCAGAAAGGAGCCGACCGGCTGGTCGGGCTCGTTCAGGCCGGAGCGCGACATCTTGATCGCGTTGACGATCGTGTCAATGGCGTCGTCCTGGCCGAAGATGACCATCTTCAGGTTGCGGTCGAGGTTGCGGAGCATCTTCGCGTTGTCGGTGGTGACGCTCTTCGCCGGTATCCGCGCGATTTTGGCGATCATGCCCTCGATGTGGCTTGAGCGCACCAGCGGCCTCGCCCCGGCGGACGACGAGCCGATGCGCAGAGAGGCGCCGGCCTCGTCCACGAGGTCTATCGCCTTGTCCGGCAGGTGGCGGTCGTGCAGGTAGCGCGACGCCAGGCTGGCGGCGGTCTTCAGGCTCTGCCTTGAATAGCGCACATTGTGGAAGCGCTCAAAACACTCCTTCAGCCCCAGCAGAATCCGGTAGGTGTCGTCCACCGACGGTTCCTCGATGTCTATCTTCTGGAAGCGCCTGGCCAGCGCGCGGTCTTTCTCGAAGATGGCGCGGTATTCGCGGTAGGTCGTCGCGCCGATGCAGCGCAGTTCGCCGGATTGCAGCCTGGGCTTGATCAGGCTCGAGGCGTCCATCGCGCTGCCGGAGGCGGAGCCGGCGCCGATGAGCATGTGAATCTCGTCAATGAACAGGATGACATTCTTTTCCTTCTCCAGTTGCGCCAGCATTTTCTTCAGGCGCTTCTCGAAGTCGCCGCGGTACTTGGTGCCGGCCACCAGCGCGCCGAGGTCGAGCAGGTGAATGACGGCGTCTTTCAGCACATCGGGCACCTCGCCCTCGACGATCTTCCTCGCCAGCCCCTCCGCCAGCGCGGTCTTGCCGACGCCCGGCTCGCCGACATACAGCGGGTTGTTCTTGTTCCTTCGGCACAGCACCTGTATCGTCCGGTCCACTTCCGGCTCGCGCCCGACCAGCGGGTCAATGCGCCCGGCCCGCGCCTTCTCGTTCAGGTTGCGGGTGAACTGCTCAAGCGGCTTGCGCGCGCTGCGCCCGCTTTCGCCGCCCTCGACGCCGGCGACCTCGTTCTCCTTGCCGGCATACTTGCTGATGCCGTGGGCGATGTAGTTGACGATGTCGAGGCGCTCGACATTGTGGCAGCCCAGCAGATAGACCGCCTGCGACTCCGGCTCGCTGAAAACCGAAACCAGCACGTTCTCGCCCTTGACCATGCTCGTCGGCGACACCGACTGCACATGAAACACCGCGCGCTGCAACACGCGCTGAAACGCGCGGGTCTGCTGAATGTCGCCCGGCTCGTGCAGTTCCAGCCGCGGGGTTGATTTGCTGATGTAGGCGGCGAGGTCGGAGGCGAGTTCCTTCAGGTTGACGCCGCAGGCGCTCAGCACCTCGGCGGCCTCCGGGTTCTTGATCAGGCCGAACAGCAGGTGCTCGACGGTGACATATTCATGGCGGTTTCTGGACGCGACCTCAAAGACCGTGTTCAGCGTGCGTTCCAGGTTCTTGTCAAACATCGCTCAGTCTTTTTCCATCTTGCACATCAGCGGATGCTTTTTCGAGCGTGAATAGTTGTTGACCGTCGTCACCTTGGTCTCCGCGATCTCGCGGGTGAAAACCCCGCACACGCCCTTGCCCTGTTTGTGAATCGCCAGCATCAACTGCACCGCCCGGTCGAGGTTCATCCGGAAAAAGCGCTGCAGGATGTGCACGACGAATTCCATCGGCGTGTAGTCATCGTTGATCAGCAGGACTTTGTACATCGGCGGCCTCTTCGGCTTGACCGGGGCCGGCTCGAGCGCCGCCTCGCCGGCCCGCTCCAGCTCCCGGATGTCGTGTTGCATCGTCATCATTTGCGGTAAAAATATAAATTCCCGGCTCAAAGGTCAATATCCGCGCCCGAACCGTCGCTGGTATTATAGAAGATTATGAGAACCGCAAGCGCCGGATTCACCCCCGCACCCGCGCCGGAATGCGCGCTCCGTCAATGAGTTGGATGCTTCATGTAACGGTGGCCGCCATCGCGCGGCGCGGCGATTCCTTCCTGCTGGTCGAGGAGGAGGTCAACGGCAGGCCCCTCTACAACCAGCCCGCGGGCCACCTCGAGGAGAACGAAAGCCTGGCCGAGGCGGCGGTGCGTGAGACGCTGGAGGAGACCGCGCATCATTTCAAGCCGCAATACATCGTCGGTCTCTACCAATGGCAGCAGCCCGGCGCGCGCGACACCTACATCCGCGTCGCCTTCGCCGGCGACGCGCAGCCCGCCGCGCAGCCGCGCGAACTCGACCGCGGCATTCTCGGCGCGCACTGGCTGGAGTTGCGGCAAATCCGCGCGCTTCCGGCGCAGCGCTTTCGCAGCATCATGGTCGTGCGCTGCATCGAGGACTGTCTCGCGGGCCGGCGCCTGCCGCTGTCAGCCGCCGCCTATCTTGATGAACGCGGCGACGCGCGCCGATGCCCGGAAAAATAATCATCGGGCTGTCGGGCGGCGTGGACTCGGCTGTCAGCGCGCTGCTGATGAAGCGCCGCGGGCTTGCCGTCGAGGCCCTGTTCATGAAGAACTGGGAGGAAGACGACAACGAGCACTGCGCCGCGGCGGAAGACCTCGCCTCGGCGCGCCGCGTCGCCGGGCGCCTCGGGATTGCGCTGCACACCGTCAATTTCTCCGCCGAGTACTGGGACGATGTGTTCGCCCGGTTTCTGTCCGAATACCGCCGCGGGCGCACGCCCAACCCGGATGTCCTGTGCAACAGGGAAATCAAGTTCAGGGCCTTCATCGAGCACGCCGGGCGGCTCGGCGCCGACCGGATTGCGACCGGGCATTACGCCCGAATTGAGGCCCGCAACGGCCACCGCCGCCTGATGAAAGGGCTGGACCCGGACAAGGACCAGTCGTATTTTCTCTACGCGCTGGACCAGCGCAGCCTGGCCTGTTCCGTTTTTCCGCTGGCCGAACTGCACAAGAGCGAGGTGCGCGACATCGCCAAAGAGCACGGCCTCGCCTGCCACGACCGCAAGGACAGCACCGGCATTTGCTTTATCGGCGAGAGAAAGTTCCGCGAATTCCTGGCGCGCTACCTGCCGCCCCGGCCCGGCGACATCGTGGACCGCGACGGGTGCGTCATCGGGCGCCATCAGGGCTGCTGGTATTACACCATCGGCCAGCGCAAGGGGCTTGGCATCGGCGGCGCCCGCGACGGCAGCGGCGACGCCTGGTATGTCGCCGCAAAGGATGTGCGCCGCAACACGCTGTCCGTCGTCCAGGGCGCCAACCATCCGCTGCTGTTCCGCGACCGCCTGCGGGCGTCGGCGCCGCACTGGATCAACGAGGCGCCGCGCGCAGGCGAACCCCTGACGGGCAAGATACGCTACCGCCAGCGCGATCAATCGTGTATCATTGCCAACCTGGACGCGGACGCGGTCGAGGTGGTCTTCAGCCGGCCCCAGCGGGCGGTCGCGCCGGGCCAATCCATTGTGTTTTATCGCGGTCGGGAATGTCTCGGCGGCGCGGTCATTGAGTAATCAAATCCAACAAGCAGATTCATGAACAGTTTCAACACCCTTGCAGAAATCCGGGCCGGCGGGCGGCGCCGCCAAATCCACGATGTCAGCCGACTTGAGCAGGCGGCGCGCCTGCCCTACTGCCTGAAAATCCTGCTGGAAAACCTGCTGCGCCACGAAGACGATGTCACCGTCACCCGCGCCGACATCGAGGCGCTGCTCGGGCGGCGCGTGAACGGCGCGTCCACGGAGAAGGAAATCGCCTTCAGGCCGGCGCGGGTGCTGATGCAGGACTTCACCGGCGTCCCCGCCATTGTTGACCTCGCGGCGATGCGCGAGGCGATGCGGAAACTGGGCCGCGACCCCGCCGCCGTCAACCCGCTGCAACCGGCGCAACTGGTCATTGACCACTCGGTGCAGGTGGACCGGCACGGCAGCGACCAGGCCCTCGACCTGAACACGAAGATTGAATTTGAGCGCAACCGCGAGCGTTACAACTTCCTGAAATGGGGGCAGAAGGCGTTCGACAACTTCCAGGTGGTGCCGCCCGGCTCCGGCATCGTCCATCAGGTCAACCTGGAATACCTGGCGCGCATCGTGTTTGAGCGCCAGACCGAAGACGGGCCGCTGGCCTACCCCGACACGCTGGTCGGCACCGACTCGCACACGACGATGATCAACGGCGCCGGCGTGCTCGGCTGGGGCGTCGGCGGCATCGAGGCCGAGGCCTCGATGCTCGGGCAGCCGATTTCCATGCTGATTCCGAAGGTCGTCGGCTTCCGCCTGTCGGGCGAGTTGCCGGAAGGCACGACGGCCACCGACCTGGTGCTGATCATCGTCGAGCAACTGCGCCAACACGGCGTCGTCGGCAAGTTCGTCGAGTTCCACGGCCCCGGCCTCGACCACCTGTCGCTGGGCGACCGCGCGACCATCGCCAACATGGCGCCCGAATACGGCGCCACCTGCGGCATCTTCCCGGTGGACGATGAAACCCTGTCGTACCTGCGCCTCAGCGGACGCGACCCCGGCCACATTGAGCTGGTCGAAACCTACATGAAAACAACCGGCCTGTGGCGCGACGACAGCCAGGCGCCCGACTACGACGAGGAACTGCACCTTGACCTCGCCGAAGTCATCCCGAGCATCGCCGGCCCGCGCCGCCCGCAGGACCGGGTGCCGCTGACCGGCGTCAAGGCGCATTTCTCGGAAGAACTGGAGCAAATCAAAGACCGCTGCGGCGACCGCGCCGTGCCGGTGCAACTGGACAACGGCGAGGCCGAACTGCGCGACGGCTTCATCGCCATCGCCGCCATCACCTCGTGCACGAACACCTCCAACCCCTCGGTCATGCTGAGCGCCGGCCTGCTGGCGAAAAACGCCGCGGCGCGCGGCCTCAAGGTCAAGCCGTGGGTCAAGACCTCGCTCGCGCCCGGCTCGCGCGTCGTCACCGAATACCTTGAAAACGCCGGCCTGATGGCGCCGCTGAAGGCGCTCGGCTTCCACACCGTCGGCTACGGCTGCACCACCTGCATCGGCAACTCCGGCCCGCTGCCGCAGGCAATCGCCGACGCGATTGCAAAGAACAACCTGGTGGCGGTGGCGGTGCTGTCCGGCAACCGCAACTTCGAGGGCCGCATACACGCCAGCGTGCGCATGAACTACCTGGCGTCGCCGCCGCTGGTCGTCGCCTACGCGCTGGCCGGCAATCTGCACACCGACCTGTATTCCGAGCCGCTGGGCCGCGACAGCGACGGCAACCCGGTTTTCCTGAAAGACATCTGGCCGTCCGGCGGCGAACTGAAAAGCGTCATGGCACAGGCGCTGGCGCCGCGGCAATTCCGCTCGGTGTATGACACCGTGTACGACGGCACCGACGACTGGCGCGAACTGGAGGCCGGTTCCGACATGCTCTACCCGTGGCCGGACTCGACCTATGTCGCCCACCCCCCCTATTTTGAGAAAACGCGCGCGCCCGCCGGCGGCGCCATTCGCGGTGCGCGCGTGCTGGCGCTGCTCGGCGATTCGGTAACCACCGATCACATCTCGCCGGCGGGCGCCATCGCGCCGGACAGCCCGGCGGGGCAATATCTGCAAGACAGGAAGGTGCTGCCGGCGGATTTCAATTCCTACGGCTCAAGGCGCGGCAACCACGAGGTCATGGTGCGCGGCACTTTCGCCAACATCCGCCTGCGAAACCAACTGGCGCCCGGAACCGAGGGCGGCTACACGCGCCACCTGCCGTCCGGCGAGACGATGACGATTTACGACGCGGCGATGCGCTATCTGGAAGAATCGGTGCCGGTCATCATCATCGCCGGCAAGGAATACGGCAGCGGGTCGTCGCGCGACTGGGCCGCCAAAGGCCCGATGCTGCAAGGCGTGCGCGCCGTCATCGCCGAGAGTTTCGAGCGCATCCACCGCTCCAACCTGGTGGGCATGGGCATCCTGCCGCTGCAATTCGCCGACGGCGACAGCGCCAAAACGCTGGGGCTGGACGGCGGCGAGACCTATGACATCAAAGGCGCCGACGAACCCGGCTCCGCCGCGCAGGTAACAGCAACCGCCGCCGACGGCGCGACGAAGCAGTTCAGCGTCAAGGTTCGGATTGACACGCCGCGCGAACGCGACTATTTCCTGAACGGCGGCATACTGCCTTATGTGCTGAAACAACTTGCTGCATGAGGGCCGCCTGAGGGCCGCCTGAGGCCACCGGGGGCCACACCAGGCCGGCGTCGCACCACCTCTTCCGCCGCTTGTGCCGCCGCTGCACAGGCGGCGGTTTTCCGTTGCGGCGGAATCAGGGTATTTCTACTCCGGCTTGTCTCCTGGCCGGGTCAATTTCTCCGGATCAAGCAAACGGGCGGCTTCGTCGCGTGACAAATCGGTCTCCTCAAGCACCACATCAAGGATGGGTCGTTTCTCGCGGTAGGCGCGCTTGGCGATGGCGGCGCCTTTTTCGTAGCCGATGACGCGGTTCAGCGCGGTGACCAGTATCGGGTTTCGGGCGAGCGCCGCCTCGCGCTTCTCGTCGTTGACGGCAAAGCCCTCAATCGCCTTGTCGGCCAGCACGCGCGCGGCGCTGCCCAGCAGTTCGATGCTTTGCAGCAGGTTGTAGGCAATCACCGGCATCATCACATTCAACTGGAAATTGCCCGACTGCCCGGCCAGCGTGACGGCGGCGTCGTTGCCGATGACCTGCGTGCAGACCATCGCCACCGCCTCCGGTATCACCGGATTGACCTTGCCCGGCATGATGCTGCTGCCGGGCTGAAGCGCCGGCAGTTCAATTTCGCCAAGCCCCGCCAGCGGCCCCGAGTTCATCCACCGCAGGTCGTTTGAGATTTTCATCAGGCTGACGGCGACGGTTTTCAACTGGCCGCTCATCTCGACGGCGGCGTCCTGCGCGCTCAGCGCCTCGAACAGGTCGGGCTTGAGAGTGAACCCAATGCCGGTCTCGTGCGTTATCAGTCGGCAGAACAGCGCCGGGAAGTCCGGGTGGCCGTTGATGCCGGTGCCGACGGCGGTGCCGCCCTGCGCCAGCTGCCTGAGCCGCGGCAGCGAGGCGTCGAGCCGCTCCAGGCCGCAGCGCACCTGCCGCGCCCAGCCGCCCATCTCCTGGTCGAGGCCGACCGGCATCGCGTCCATCAGGTGGGTGCGCCCGGTCTTGACCTTGCCGGCGACGGTTTTCATTTTGCTCTCGATGCAGCCGGCAAGATGCTCCAGCCCGGGCCTCAGCACGCCTTCCAGCGACAGGCAGGCGCTGACATGAATCGCCGTCGGCACGACATCGTTGGAACTCTGCCCCATGTTGACATGGTCGTTCGGGTGCACCGCGGCGCCGGACGCCTGCGACGCGACATGCGCGATGACCTCGTTGGCGTTCATGTTGAAACTGGTGCCGGAGCCGGTCTGAAACACATCCACCGGAAAATGTTCGTTGAAGTCGCCGTCGGCGACGCCGCGCGCGGCCTGCTCGATGGCGTCGGCGAGGCCCGGCTCAAGCAATTCCAGTTGCCGGTTGGCGCGGGCGCAGCACAGTTTGATCAGGCCGAGCGCGCGAATGAAACTGGCCGGCATCCGCAGGCCGCTGATGGGAAAATTGTTAATCGCGCGCTGCGTCTGGGCGCCGTAGAACTTGTCCGACGGCACGCGCAGTTGCCCCATGCTGTCCTTGACGGTGCGGTACGATGTCATGATGTTGTTGTCTCCGGTGAATGGTCGCTAAGGTCGTTGGATTGTTGATATTGGGGGGTGCAGTATAATCAATTGTTTGCAGGAATTCGGATGAATCTGTCCCCTCTCACCGCCGTCGGCCCCGTGGATGGCCGCTACCGCCGGAAAACCGCCTGTCTGTCCGGTTTTTTCAGCGAATACGCGCTGATACGCCACCGCGTGCTGGTCGAGATTGAGTGGCTGAAGCTGCTGTCGCGCACCGATGGCGTGGCCGGGGCGCGGCCCTTGTCGCACGCCGCGATTGCGTTTCTCGACGCGCTCGCCGCCGACTTTTCGGAGAACGACGCCGCCCGCGTCAAGGAAATCGAGGCCGACATCAACCACGATGTGAAAGCGGTGGAATACTACCTGAAGGAACAGTGCAGGAACAACCCGGAATTGCTTGATGCAGCGCATTTTCTGCACTTCGCCTGCACCTCGGAAGACATCAATTCAATGGCCTGGGGACTGATGCTGAAGGGTGCGCGCGCCGAAGTCCTGCTGCCGCGCCTGGCCGCGATTCACGATGCGTTGCAAGCGCGCGCACTGGAATACGCGGCGCTGCCGATGCTTGCGAGGACGCACGGGCAGCCGGCGTCGCCGACGACTTTGGGCAAGGAAATCGCCGTTTTCGTCCATCGCCTGCGCCGCCCGATGGAAAGAATCGCCAACGCGCCGATTGCCGCCAAGATGAGCGGCGCGGTCGGCAACTACAACGCGCACCACGCGGCCTGCCCCGGTGTGGACTGGCCCGCGCTGACCGCCGGCTGGATCCGCTCGCTGGGGCTGCACCCGGCGCCCTGCACAACGCAGATTGAACCGCACGACGGCCTCGTCGAACTGCTGGACGCCGCCGCCCACGCGGGCCGCATTCTGCTGGATTTGTGCCGCGATGTCTGGGGTTACATCTCCATCGGCGTCTTCGTGCAAAAAGCGGCCCAGGGCGAGGTCGGCTCCTCGACGATGCCGCACAAGGTCAACCCGATTGATTTTGAGAACGCCGAGGGCAATCTCGGCATCGCCTGCGCGCTGGCGCGCCATCTGTCCGACAAACTGCCGGTTTCGCGCTGGCAGCGCGACCTGTCCGACTCAACCGCGATGCGCTCGCTCGGCACCCTTTTCGGCCACTATGTCATCGCCGCCGACAGTGTGCTCGCCGGGCTGGACAAACTCGAGGCCGACCCCGCACAGATGGAGGCCGCGCTGGCGGCGCACCCGGAAGTGCTGACCGAGGCCATTCAAACACTGCTGCGCAAACACCGTGTCGAGGGCGCCTACGAGAAAATCAAGGCGCTGTCGCGCGGGCGCAAGATGACGATGGACGACCTCGCGGCCTGCGTCCGCGGCCTTGATTTGCCGGACGAGGCCGTGCAGCAACTGCTGGCATTGACGCCGCAAACCTACACCGGCCTGGCCGAAGACCTTGCGCGCGGCGCGGCGGACAAACTGCCGTCAGCGGCTGAAGATGCGGTCGGCAACCGCAGTCCCTGACGCGGCCCGACTTCCTGTCTTTTTCTGATTGCCGGACGGTGCGGGCCGCCCGGCGGATGGTCACTGCTCTATCAGTGATTCGGGCGTGGCCTCAAGCGGCTCGTAGAGCGAGTCTTGCAGGCGGTAATACCATTGGGAGAAATGGTCGCCGAGCGATGCGGCCCTGTCGCGGACTTCCGCGCGCTTGTCCTGCGCCGCGCTGAACTGCTCCATCACCTCTTCGTTGTGCTGTGCGCCGATGACCGCGTAAAGGCTTTCGCCGACGCGGTACGCCTGCACGACGATTTCCAGCCCGTCGAATGTCGTAAACACCGCGCGGATGGCCGTGTCGGGCAGCGCGAAGTCGTCTTTTCTCGGATAGACCTCGCGGAAGTCAAGGTAGTCCACAGTGGCGGCGATCCGGTTCAGCATGCCGGGGTCTTTCAGTTCGCCGCCCTCCGGCATCGCCGCGAGTTTCAGCGGTTCGCCGCGTTTGTCGCGGACCACCTCAAGCGGTTCGCCCTCCTTCCTGTTGATGACAATCCGGTGCAGGTCGGCAGGCTCGATGTGCACAACCCGCTTGTCCAGCCACGCCTGCGGGTCGGCGTCCGGTGAAAGCCTGCGGTTGATCAGCCAACTCGCCGCCTCGCCCTCGATGCGCGCGAACTGGCCCTCGCTCAACTGCCGGCTCGGGTTGCCGAGAATCAGCCCCCACTGCCGCTGCGCGTTCGACCACTGCACCAGCACGCCGGCGCCCGTATCCGCGTCCATGTCGCCGACGCCCAGTTGCGCGTACTGGCCGGGCTGCGAGGTTTTCTCCTCGACCTTCTCGGCCTCCGACAACGCCAGCAGCAGGTTGCGGATTTTGGCCGTGTCCGCCGGGTGGTTGTCCTTGTCAACGACCTGCCACAGGTTCTGTTCATTGCGCGCAAGGCGCGCCTGCCCGCCGCCTGCGGAACGCACTTCAATCGAGGCGACCTCGTTGACCGCCTCCATGTTCAGGTCCGGGAACAGCGCGCCGCGCCCGCCGCCGCGTTCATCTTCCATGCCGACGAACACCACCGCGGCGACCGCGGCCAGCGCGACGGCCAGCACGACGATGAAAAGCCGGCTACTCATGCCGCAAACGCCTGCGGTGGCGGATGAACGCGAACAGCAGCGCCAGCAGCGTGACCAGCGCCGGCACCAGGCCGATGTTGATCGCCGTCAGGCGCGCGCCGAGCGCGTCAATGTCCCTCGCCAGTCTGTGCTTGACCTCGCGCAGTTCCTTGCGGGTTTGCAGCATCTGCGCGCGAAAGCCCGCCAGTTCCTGTTGCTGCTCGGCGGTCAGGATGGTGGATTTGACATCGGCGCGCTGGCTTTGCAGTTCGCTGAGCTTTTGCTCGGTCTCCCGCAGTTTGCGCTGAAGGTTCTCCTCGGTCTCGCGGTATTTGAGGCTGGACTCGCGCTCCAGTTCAATCACGCGGGTGAACGGGCGGCTGAGGCTCGCGCGCCCGCGAATGCCAATCAACTCGCTGCCGCCGGTGTACTGGTCCACCGCGTTGACGATGAAGTCGCGGTTGTTGGCATGGGGCTGCTGAATGCGCCTGCCGAAAAACTCGCGCACCGTCACCCACATCCGGTCGGACAGCACATCCACATCGGCCACCACCAGCAGGTTGGCGGCGCCGGTGGACTGCGCGATGTGCGGGTATTGCGGCTGCGCCTCCGGCTTTTCCTCTTTCTTGTCTTCGCCGCTCTCTGCGCCGTCCTCGCCGTCGGCTTCCTCTTCTTTCGGCGGCGGAGGCGGCCCGTCAAAGGCGCTGGTCAGTTCGCCCTCGATCTTGGCGGCGATGGTGTATTCCCTGCCGCTCGGCACAAACCCCCTTTCCAGCGACGCCTGGTCGGCGACGAAACGCAGCCGCTGCAACGGCATCAGCATCGAGTTGAAGCCCGACTGCACCAGCGGCGTCATCCGGATTTTCTCGATGTCCATCACCTCGATATTGGACGCGCTGGCGAAGTTGATCTGGCCGAGCATCGCCGTGATGGCGTCTTCCTGGTTCAGGTTGGCCTGCTTGTAGCCGAGCAGCACGATGTGGCGGCGCGGCGCCTGCCCGGGCGCGGCGGCCTGAAGCGCGTGGTCGAAATCGGCGACGACGGTGCCCTCGGAAACGCCGAACCCCCACGAGTTGAACAGCCGGTTCAGCGACGAACTCCTGATGTTGGCGTCGGGCAGCGGCGTGTCGCCCGGAACCGGAATCTCCTGCACCTCGGCGTAGGGGTCCACAAAGAAAATCGCCTTGCCGCCGCCCATCACATACTGGTCTATCGCATACAGCGTCTGGTCTTCAAGGTGCTGCGGGTGCGCGACCATCAGCAGGTCCACATCGTCATCAACGCGGTCGGTGTCGGTGAACACCAGTTTGACGGTGAACAACTGCTCGAGTTGCTCGATGACGACCCACGGGCGCCCGGGGTTGCCGATGGGCGAGCCGAGGCCGGTCGGATACATCGGCAGCCCCGTCATCAGCCCCAGCACCGGCTTCTTCGGGTTCAGCAGGCTGTAGAGCAGTTTGTCGATGTCGTATTCAAGGAACACCTCGCGGCTGGACTGCAAAAACGGTATCACCTCAATGTCGCCGACCGCGTTGGTGCCGGCCAGGCCGAAATAAAGCGACTCGCCGCTGTTCTGAACCGGAACCTTCTGCAGGCCGAAGCCGGTCGCGCGGTCCTCGTCCTCGGAGAACGGCTCCGGGTCCACCAGGTGCAACTGGATGTCGCCTTCGGAATGAAACACATATTCCTCCAGCAACTCGCGCACCTGCGTGTGGTATTTCCTGAGCGGCGAATAATCCCTGCTGACCGTCTCGGAAAAGAACAGGTAGAGGTTGATCGGCTGGTCAATGCCCTCGATGATCTTCAGCGTGTTGTCCGACAGCGTGTAGATGCTGTTTTCGGTCAGGTCCAGCCTCAGGTGCTTCAGCGCCATGTTGGACAGCATCGTCAGCACCAGAAAGGTCAGCGCCAGCAGCACATAGACGACGGCCTGCGGAACCGGCATGTTGCGTTTCATGTCATTGCCCCCGGCTGTTTTCCAGAATGACGACATTGGCGGCCAGCCAGAACACGATCATCAGCAGAAAGTACACCAGATCGCGCATGTCAATCACGCCCTTGCTGATGGAGGCGAAATGCGTCAGAAAGCTCAGCGAGGCGATGGTGTCGAGCAGTATCTGCGGCAGCCACGGCTCGAACAGGTCGAGCACATACGGCAGGCTGCTCGACATGAACGCAAAGCAGACGACGATGCTGATGATGAAGGCGATGACCTGGTTGCGGGTGGTCGCCGAGATGCACGAGCCAATCGCCAGAAACGCCCCCGCCATCAGGAAACTGCCGAGATAGGCGGAGAAAATAACGCCGTTGTCCGGTTCGCCGAGGTGGTTCACGGTGATCCACAGCGGAAAAGTCAGCGCCAGTGCGACGCCGGTGAACAGCCAGGCGGCGATGTATTTGCCGAGCACCGCCTGCGTGACGCTGATGGGCAGCGTCATCAGCAGTTCAATGCTGCCGCTCTTGCGCTCCTCCGCCCACAGCCGCATCGAGATGGCCGGAATCAGGAACAGGTACAGCCACGGGTGGAACTGGAAGAACGGCAGCAGGTCGGCCTCGCTGCGCTCGTAGAAGTTGCCGAGGTAGAAGGTGAAGGTGGCGATCAACACGAGAAAGATGACGATGAACACATAGGCCAGCGGCGTCGCGAAGTAGCCCGCCAGTTCCTTCCTGAGTATCGCGGCGATTGCGTTCATGACAAACTCCCGGCGGTGATTTCCCTGAAAACCTCGTCCAGCCGCCCCTGCTCCATCCTGAGGTCGGAGACCGCCAGTTTGCGGTCGGCGACGCAGCGCTTGACATCGCGGTACACGGCCTCCTGCCGGTCTTTCTGCGTGAAAAGAATCCAGCGGCGGTGGACCAGGTCCTCCTCGGCGGCGGTGACGCCGTCGAGCGCCTCCAGCGCCTTGACCGCGTCGCGGTCGCCGCTTTGCAGGCTGATGGCGTGGTGGTAGCGGGACTGTTCCAGCAGTTCCTTCGGCGTCGAGTCGGTCAGCAGGCGCCCCTGCGCGATAATCAGCGCGCGCGTGCACACCGCCGAGACTTCCTCGAGTATGTGCGTCGAGATGACGACAATCTTGTCCTTGCTGAGCGAGTTGATCAGCGCCCGGACATGGTGTTTCTGGTTCGGGTCGAGGCCGTCCGTCGGCTCGTCCATGACCAGCACGCGCGGGTCGTGCATCAGCGCCTGCGCCAGCCCGACGCGGCGCTTGAAGCCCTTCGACAGCGTGTCCACCGGCTGCATCAGGACGCTTTGCAGCGCGAGTTCCTCGACGACATAATCAAAGCCGTTGGCGGTCTGCGCCTTGTCGAGTTGCCTGGCCCTTGCGATGAAATACAGAAAATCGCTGACCGTCATCTCGCCGTAACTGGGCGCGCCCTCGGGCAGGTAGCCGATGATGCGCTTGGCCTCGATGGGCTGCGCGGCGATGTCGAAATCGCAGATGCTGACGCGCCCCGAGGTCTGGCGCAAAAACCCGCAGACCATCTTCATCGTCGTGGACTTGCCGGCGCCGTTGGGGCCGAGAAACCCCAGCACATCGCCCGGATGCACCTCGAAGGAGACATCATCCACGGCCACCAGTTGCCCGAAGGTTTTGCAGAGATTTTCTACTTTAATCATCGTTCTGGACGGCATTCGGGCGCCCGGCCCAATTTCCGGGCGCTATTTTTAACGGAAAACCCGGCGTTTTTCAACCCCCTGCGGGGCGGGGGAGTTCGGCGTTGGCGGTCAGTCCTTCTTCTTTTTGCGGCCAAACAGTTTGGTGAACAGTTTCTCGGGCCACTCCGGCATAAAAGCCATCATGTAAATCGTGAAAACGAAGATGACGGCGAGATAAATCAACATGCCCAACTGATAGGGGCTGTAAGGGCCGATTTCAAAAGCGGGTGGTGTCATTTTACTGCTTCTCCAGTTTCGTTATCAGGCTATTTATTCTGGCGACCAAGTAGCCTGTCATTACAAAAAGCGACGTGGCCAACCCAATCCCGATGGTGGACAGTATATCAGAATCCCCGCTCCTGATTTCGGCAATCAGACCGCCGCTCATCACCGCAAGCAACGCAAGAAAAGCCAACACCAACCGCGTATAGTAGTTGATGCGCTCTTGCGCCGCCTTGATCGCCGTTTCAGTCATCGGGGATTTTCCCCGATTGGGGTTGTTTGTTTGCGTAATCATTGGCTATTCCACTGGCCCCGGCAAGCCTGATTTCGCCCGCCAGCCGACAGGAGCCTACCCGCATACAACCGGCAAGCCACACAAAGCCGACGAACGGTAGTTTTTGGCCGACGAATGACCAAAAAATGCCGCCGAAGCCGCCAAAATCCCGCAAAAACGGCCACAAACCGCCCTGCCCGGGCGTGGTAAAATCCGGCCTTGAACCGGCGCAAAACCGCGACGGTCAGGAGGCACAAATGAGCACACACCAAACAGACAAGGCGTTCTTCAACGAACTGCAAAACAACGCAGAGTTGCAGGCCGCCGTGAAGCAGGTCACGACCAGGGAGGAGGTTCTGGCCGTTGCCGGACACTTCGGATTCGAGTTTTCCGCCTCCGAAGCCCTGCAGGTGCTGATTGCCGCCAAGCATTTCGGGGCGGAAATCCACCATGAAGCGATGCGCGAAGCCATGCGCGACGCCCTTGCCGCCATGTCCATCAGGGAAAAAGACCTGGACGCCATCGTCGGCGGCTACGACGAAGCATCCCGCGCCGCCAACAACGCCATGCTGCAACACAACCCCAACGCCCAAACCCCCGCCGACTGCCCCGCCTGCGCCGCCTGCCTGCCGGGAGGCTCGGCAAAAGATGTGATGGAATTCGGGGCGCCGGGGGTTAAGGGTGGGGTTTGAAGAGTAAATTACCCGGGATTTAGATATTGAGCTCGTGGAATTGGGAATCAAGGCTCGCTTCATCCGCCGTTGTTGTCACAGCTCTTTATCTTTCAAGAAAAGCACAAAGGATAGAATTAAGAGGATGTTGTTGAGTCTGGAAAAAAAGAGAAATTCAGGGTTTATTACTTATTCATGTAACCAAATTAAGCTAATCGCTGGAGAGACTTCCCGATTCTATTTGTCAAATCTGAGGCATATCTGATGAATGAAGTAGAAAAAGGAATACTCAGGGCTGTCGCAAATAACCCCGGCCTCCAGATCAAAGATATTAAGCAGATGCTTGATATCGGCATAGACGATGTTGAGCAGGCTTTGTCCGGCCAAATCAAGAGCAAGCTTCGGCAAGATAAAGCTTGCCGTTGGTACCTCAAAGAGACCAGTAGCACAGAAAATTTGGAGGAATCCTCTGAGCAGCCTGACCCCTCGCTCACCAGGCTTTGCCGATACTATCTCGACTGTCTGAGCCAAGATACCCCAAGCAGTGTTAGCGAATTCGCAACCTCCAAGTACGGGCAGAAATACGTTGAACTTGATGTCCTGCCGATGCTGGAGCAAGAAAAAAGCAATCCTTTTGAAACTGAATCCGGGCAAAGATTTTTGATGCGCGTTCGCCGAGACCGGAATCCAAAGGTAGTGCAATTAGGCTACCCTGTGCGATTGAATTTCGTGCGTTCATCCAGATGGGAAGGCTTCAAAGTTGAGCCTATCCTGCTCTTCCGGTTTCAGGACACCAATCATGCGGGGGGTGGAATGATGCTGGCAGGTGATTTGCCACAAATTAACTTTCAGGCATTGCAGGCGCTTCCCAATGCCGGCAAATCAAACTTGATGGAGGAAGCAAGCCAGATAATGGACGGGATTGGACTGGGAGATGCCGCAATTAATCCACCTGACATTGATGAGTTATTGATGCGATTACGCACCATGCGCCCGGAATGGGATTGGCTGGAAAATATTAATCCGCGCACTTTAAGCAAAGGGGCGCCTTTAAGTCAGCTGCGTCAGCAGGGTATCTTCAATCGTGCAATCCTCACCGCATCTGAAGCTCCACCATATACGAAAGGTCTGGAATCTGAACTCGGAGTATTGACATCAATTCCAAAAGGAAAGTGTCAGGGTACAGTTTTGGGATCATGGATTGATGGGCAAAGCGATGAGCCATCTACGACAACGAGGAAATCATCTTTGTCAGCAGTGCTGATGCTGATTTCCTGCGGTATCCAATGGTTGTTTCGGCCAGCGAAAAAACAATTACCGCTGCTGGAAGTACTGCCTTTGAACAGCGAACAGCGGCAAGCGGTGCAGCAGGCGTTGTCAAACTCCGTAACTGTCATTACAGGACCGCCGGGCACAGGCAAATCGCAAGTAGTAACTTCAATCCTCATGAACGCAGCCTGGCAGAATATGACCATATTATTTGCCAGCAAGAATAACAAAGCGGTAGATGTCGTCGAGACCCGGGTAAATGCACTTGGGTCGCGACCAGTGTTGTTGCGTCTTGGAGCCAATCAATATCAAAGCCGTTTCGCCCAACATCTCGTTTCATTACTTTCCATGACATCAACCCCGGATAATCAGGCACGGTACCGCGAACATGAGACGATACATGCCAATCTTGGACAGTCGTCCAAACTGATTGACGCAAAGATTGAAGCCTTGATTGCTCTCCGCAATAAAATTGACCATCTGGAACAACAGATTGAGTTGTTTCGCCAGGAAGTCGGTGATGATATTTTTCAGCAATGCAAAATTGTCGAAGGCCAAAAGCTTGAGCAGGAATCTCAATCGCTGATATCTGTTATCAATCAAGCTGACAAAGAGAGACAAACACTTTTAACTCGCCTTATTTGGCTGTTGATCCGCAATTTCCGCTTCAAGCGCCTCAACAAGGCTTGCAAGGCTTTCAAGGAAATCTCATCACAAATTGGATTGCCAATGCCGGAGATGGCAGCGGAGGCTGCAACTGCTGATCAATGGCTTGAATATCGAACTCAGATAAAAGCCCGGGTGGCACAATCTCTCAAGGCAATTGAATATTTTGAGCGGTTAGAGAGTCTTGCCGAATTATCATCCCTCGAAGAACTGAATGAACAGCGAAGAGCGCTGACGAGAGACATTTCGACAAACTCTGAACGCCTGTGGAAGGCATGGTTGAGGCTTCAGCCTTCCCGCATCAATGAACAACAAAGAAAACTTCTCGGTGATTATAGTGCACTCTTGCAGATGATAGTTGCGGCGAACGACGAAGGCAAACAACCCAGCAAGGAAATATACCGACGCTTCTATAACCTTTTCCCGCAAATTGCCCCAATCCTCTCTTGCTGGGCGGTCACCTCACTTTCCGCCAAAGGTCGAATACCGCTTGAACCCGGGTTTTTTGATCTTTTAATTATTGATGAAGCGAGTCAGTGTGATATCGCATCAGCTTTGCCACTCCTCTACCGCGCTCACCGGGTGGTGATAATCGGCGACCCGATGCAACTTCGGCATATCAGCGCCCTGCCAAAGCAGCAAGATCAGCAGTTTTTGAGCAAATATGATTTGATAAATGACTACCCGGGATGGGCATACTCCACGAGATCATTATTCGATGTTGCGAGCAGTCTGTGTCGCAGTGAAGACATCGTAGCCTTGCAAGACCATCACCGCTCTCATGCAGATATTATCGGATTTTCCAATGAGGTATTTTATGACGGACGCCTCAGGGTAGCGACCAACTATGACAGACTACTCCGCCCGCGTGAAGACGAGCCTGCTATTCGCTGGATTGATATTGCCGGGAAAACCGTGAGACCCGCTGCTGGGGGTGCTGTAAACGAAATTGAAGCCAAGGCTGTTGTGGGTGAGATTTCCCGTCTTGTAGCGGAAGGTTATCAGGGAAGCATCGGTGTGGTCAGCCCTTTCCGCATACAGGCAAATCGTATTCGGGATTTGGTGCGCTTCGACGATGAACTTTCCAAGCGTCTGGATAAAAGCTTCCTCTCTGATACAGTCCACAAATTCCAGGGCGATGAACGCGACATAATCATTTTCTCGCCAGTCATATCATCAGGCGCCAGCAAAGGAGCCATCGGCTTTCTCAAAAGCACTCCCAACCTGTTCAATGTTGCAGTTACCCGGGCGCGAGCCGCTCTTGTCATAGTCGGCGATCGAAAGATGGCACTCAATCACGGTGTGGACTATCTTTCCAAATTTTCCTCCTATGTTGACAGCGTTTCAGACAAGTATCAATTGTCGGGGAATCAAGACAGCATGGATTGCGGCCCTGAATACCCGTCTGTGGCAAGGCCCGAGCTGGTGTCCGATTGGGAGCGGCTGTTCTACAACAAGTTTTATGCAGCAGGAATTCGCCTCATTCCGCAGTATCAAGTCGAAAAATATGTGCTCGACTTCGCGATTATCGTGGATGACAACAAGCGGCTGAATATTGAGATTGACGGTGAGATGTATCACCGCAATTGGGACGGTGAGCGGTGTCGCAGAGATCAAATAAGAAATCAGCGCCTTATAGAGCTTGGATGGGATGTAATGCGTTTTTGGGTTTATCAGGTGCGTGATGATTTTGAGCGTTGCTTCCTTCGCGTTCAACGCTGGATAGACAACAAAACAGACAGTGACAGAAACCAGGCTGCATAAATCTCATGCGATATTGTTTTCCGGAAAATATCATCCATCCATCAGCGCAGCCGCCATCGCCAAATCCTCCTCGGTGTCTATTCCAAGGTATTGCGGCAGGGTTGCGATGGCGACGCGGATTCGTTCACTATGCCACAGCATTCTCAGTTGCTCCAGTTTTTCGCGGCGTTCCAGGTCGCATGGCGCCAGCGTGGTGAAGCGCTTCAAGTTGGCGTGGCGGTAGGCGTAGATTCCCAGGTGGCATAACCACTCCCCTTCCCCCGCCGGAATCGGCGAGCGGCTGAAATACAGAGCAAAACCCGCCTCGTCGCAGACCACCTTGACCTTGTTCGGGTCTTGCATTCCTTCCGGCGATGTCTGCCGGACGGCGAGCGTCGCGCAGGCCGCGTCATCATCGCCGGCGGCGAGCGACGCGGCCATTGCGATGTCGCCGGGGGCGAGAAACGGCTCGTCGCCCTGCACATTGACGACCACGGCGTCGTCCGGCCAGCCGCGCAGCGCGGCGGCCTCGGCGACACGGTCGGTGCCGCAGGCGTGTTCGGTGGAGGTGAGGCAGACTTCGCCGCCGAAGCCTTCGACGCATTCGGCGATGCGGCGGTCGTCGGTGGCGACGACCACCTCCCCCGCCCCGCTGCGCGCGGCGTTGCCGTGCACGCGCTGAATCAGCGGCAGGCCGGCCAGTTCAAGCAGCGGCTTGCCCGGCAGTCTCTGTGAGCGGTAACGCGCGGGGATGACGACCTTGAAGTCAGGCGTCGGGCGTTTTTTTCCGGTGGCGTTCATACTCCTCCTGGAATATCTGCCGCGCCTCTTCCGGCAGCATCACCGGAATGCCGTCGCGCACCGGATAAGCCAGCCGGGCCGACAGCGAAATCAATTCCTGCCGCTCCCGGTCGTAAATCAGCGGCCCCTTCGTAACCGGGCAAACGAGAATATCAAGCAGATGTTCATCCATGGATCAGCGCCTCAATCCGGTTCAGCAATGTTTTCTCAAAACCGGCGTCAAGCCGGGTTTCAGTCTCCGCAATCCAGACAGGTTGCAGCGCTTCGGCGCCGGAATGCGCGAGCGCGGCGCATTTTACACCATCCTTGGCCGTCATCACAACGGGAAGGCCGTCGTCAAACAACAGGTCGCGCACGCGCCAGGCGTGATGGTCCGGAAATTCATGCCGGCGCACCTCGATGCCGGCGCAAGCGAGCGAGTCAAAGAAACGCCGCGGGTTGCCGATGCCGGCGCAGGCGTGAACGGACTGCCCGCCAAAATGCCCGACAGGCTCGCGGCGGCCACTGACAAGATGGCGAAAGGAAGACAAGCGCACGCTCATCTGCGGCGCGCCGGAAGACGGGTCGGCGCCGCCCGCGCCAACATCCCCGCCCGCCTCCGCATTGCCGCCGACATTGACAACTGCATCATCAGCGCCCGCGCCGCCAGCAACCGGATTGGCAGAATCACCATGAACCACCCCCATCGCCCCCGCATTGCCGCCGACATTGACCACCACATAATCCACCTCGTCAAGACGCGAGACCGGCTCGCGCAGCGGCCCCGCCGGCAGCAGCCGGCCATTGCCGAACTTTCTGTCGCCATCCACGACGACAATCTCCAGCGCCCGCGGCAGCGCCGAATGCTGCAAGCCGTCGTCCGACAGCACCACCTCCACATCGCAATGCCGCGCCAGCACCAGCGCCGCCTCCCTGCGCCGCGGCGCGATGACGACCGGGCAGCCGGTTTCCTGTGCAATCAGTTTCGGTTCATCGCCGACCGCGAACGCATCATCGCCGTCGCCGACGCGGTGCGGAAAACCCGCGACCCGCGCCCGGTAACCCCTGCTGACAACACCGACCCGCCGCCCCCGCGCCTGCAGGAGTTTGGCCAGATGAATCACCAGCGGCGTTTTCCCGGTGCCGCCGACGGTCAAATTGCCGACGACAACAACCGGAACCGCCAGCGGCTTCGCCGGAAGCCGCCGCCGCGCCAGCCGTCGGGCATTCAGCCCGACGCGATAAACCGCCGACAACGGCGACAGCAAAACGCCCAACCAATGCCCCCCGTACCAGACGCGCCCGGCCAGGCCGCGCACCGCCGCGGACCATCTCACTCAATCATTCTCTTCGATTCGGAGGCGCGGTACAGGTCGTAATACCCCCCCCGCCGGGCCAGCAGTTCCTCGTGCGTGCCCTGCTCGGCAATGCGCCCCCGCGACATCAACACAATGCGGTTCGCCGCTTCAATCGTCGAGAAACGGTGCGCGATAATCAGCATCGTCTGGCGCCCGGCGATTTCGCCGAGCGCCGCCTGCACCGCGCGCTCGGATTCGGCGTCAAGCGCCGAGGTCGCCTCGTCAAACACCAGCACGGCGGCCCGTTTCAGCAGCCCCCTGGCGATGGCGATGCGCTGGCACTGGCCGCCCGACAGCCGCGCGCCGGCGTGGCCGACCGGCGTCTCGAACCCCTGCGGCAGTCGCTCGATAAACTCCAGCGCGTGCGCCCGGCGCGCCGCCTCCAGCAGTTCGTCGCGCGTCACATCGCGCCCATAGACGATGTTGTTGTACACGGTGTCGTTGAACAGCGTGATGCCCTGGCCGATATAGGCAATCTGTTCGCGCAATTCGGCCAGCGAGATGTCGCGGATGTCGCACCCGTCCAGTTCAATGCGCCCCTCGCTGCAATCGTAAAGCCGCGGAATCAAACTGACCAGCGTGGACTTGCCGGCGCCGGACTCACCGACCAGCGCCACCGTCTCGTTGGCCGCAATCTCAAGGTCAATCAAGTGCAGCGCCTCGCCGCCATCGTCGTCGCCGTCATCCTCATCGCCGTCGTAGCGGTGGCTGACGCCGACAAACCGCAAATCACCGCGAAACCGCCGCCCGGTTCTCGCGCCGGTGTCCTTCTCCGGCGGCGTGTCGAGCAGCGCAAAAACACTCTCGCCGGCGGCGATGCCCTGCTGCACGATGGCGTTGACATTGACGAGGTTGCGCATGGGCCGAAACAGCAGCATCGCCGCGATGATGAACGAGATGAAGGTGCCGACCGACACCTCGCTGGTAACCGCCTGAAAACTGGCAAGGTAGATAATCCACGCCATGCTGATTCCGATCAGCAGCATCACAAACGGCGCCCCCGCCGACTTCGCCAGCGCCACCCTCATGCCGCGGTCGAAGGCGCGCTGGTTGGTCTTGCTGAAGTTGGCCAGTTCGTAGTCGTAGCCGCTCAGCACCTTGACGGCGCGGTTGGCGCTGACCACCTGCTCGACATCGCTGGTCAGGTAGCCCATCGCCTCTTGCAGCCTGCGGCTGGTCTTGCGAAAGCGCCGGCTCAGATAGCGCAGCGCCAGCACGATGGCCGGCGTCACCGCCATGAAAATCAGCATCAGCAGCCAGTTGATGTAAAACATCCAGCCGAGCAGGCCGAGAACGGTCAGACTGTCGCGCACGATGACGGTCAGCGCCTTCGACGCCGAAGTCGAGACCATGCCGATGTTGTAGGTCAGTTTCGAGATGATCTCGCCGCCCGGGCGCCGGTCGTACCACGACGCCGGCAGGCACAGCAGGTGCTCAAACACCTCAAAGCGCAGTTGCTTCGTCACATGCTGGCCGACATACGCCATGTAGTAGCCGGCCAGGAAGGTGCCGACGCCGCGCAGCACCAGCACGCCGACCAGCGCCAGCGACAGCCACGCGCCGACTTCCTCGTTGCGCTCGACAAAACTCTCGTCGAGAAACGGCTTCATCAGCGCCGCGAACCCCATGTCGGTCAGCGAATACATCACCATGCCGACAATCGCCAGCGCAAACCAGCCCCAGTGGGCCTTCGTGTAGCCCAGCAGCCTGCGGTAAATCTGCAGCGGCGTATGGCCCGCGGGCGCCGCGCCGTTGTGCCCCATTCGCGCCGCCGTCAGCCGCCGGACTCGCCCGACAAAACCGCGCGAATCAGCGGCGCCGGATAGCCGCGGCGGTACAGGTAGTCCCTGCGTTTGGCGTATTCGCCGCCGTCCGCCGGCGGCGCCTCGCCGAAGCGCTTGCGGCAGCAGCGGCGGGCGTTGTCCAGCCAGCGGTCTTCCGCCTGCGCCAGCGCGCCGCCGACGCGCGCATCGTCAAAGCCCTTGCCCCGCAACTCCATGCGGATGCGCTCCGGCCCGTAGAGACGGCGCTGGCGTTCCGTGACATACGCCTCAAGAAAGCGCCGGTCGGACAACTGCCCGCCCGCCGTCAGTTCGTCAATCACCTCGTCCACGGCGTCCTCGCGGTAGCCGCGGCCCATCAGTTTCCACTTCAACTCGGCGCTGTAATACTCGCGCCTGGCGAGGTATTTCAGCGCTTTCTTCAGCGGCGGTTCGCGTTCGTCGGCGGCGCTCTCAGGAGGCATTTTCGCGCGCGGCCTCGGCGCTCTCGCCGCCGCGGAACAAGGTCTCGCGCAGGCGCCGCTCAATCTCGTCGGCCACCTCGGGGTGCTCCTCAAGCCAGGCGCGGGCGTTGTCCTTGCCCTGCCCGATTTTCTCGCCGTTGTAGCTGTACCACGACCCTAACTTCTCGACCGCGCCGTGCTCGGCGCCGAGGTCCAGCAACTGCGAACTCTTGGAGATGCCCTCGTCGAAACGAATGTCAAACTGGGCCATCCGGAACGGCGGCGCCAGTTTGTTCTTGACGACCTTGACGCGGGTCTCGTTGCCGAGAAACTCGTCGCCCTTCTTGATTGAGCCGATGCGGCGAATGTCGAGCCGTATTGAAGAGTAGAACTTCAGCGCGTTGCCGCCGGTCGTCGTCTCGGGGTTGCCGAACATGACGCCGATTTTCATCCGTATCTGGTTGATGAAGATAACCAGCGTGTTGGAGCGCGTGATGTTGCCGGTCAGTTTGCGCAGCGCCTGCGACATCAGCCGCGCGTGCAGCCCGACATGGCTGTCGCCCATCTCGCCCTCGATCTCGGCGCGCGGCGTCAGCGCCGCCACCGAGTCCACGACAATCAGGTCCACCGAGCCGGAGCGCACCAGCATGTCCACGATCTCAAGGCCCTGCTCGCCGGTGTCCGGCTGCGAGATCAGCAGGTTGTCAACATCCACCTTGAGTTTGCCGGCGTACACCGGATCAAGCGCGTGCTCGGCGTCCACAAAAGCGGCGGCGCCGCCCATCTTCTGGCATTCGGCGATGACATGCAGCGCCAGCGTCGTCTTGCCGGACGACTCCGGGCCGTAAATCTCGACAACCCGCCCGCGCGGCAGGCCGCCGATGCCGAGCGCCGCATCCAGCGCCAGCGAGCCGGTCGGTATCGTCTCGACATCCATGCCGGTCTGCACATCGCCGAGGCGCATGATGGCGCCTTTGCCGAACTGTTTTTCAATCTGCGACAAGGCCGCTGACAATGATTTTTTGCGATTTTCATCCACTGGTTTGTGTCCTTGGAAAGTAGGTTGAAAGAAAAATTTCTCGACGAGCGTTCGCGGAATGCAAGTATCCCACATCCGCGCCTCATCATAAAGCCGCAGTCTGCCGACAGCGCGGGCGCGGCGGGCGCGCAGGCCGACGAAACGCCCCGTCTGGCCGGACGACGGGCATTTGGTAGCATATAGATACCGCCGCGCCGCATCGTGCTCCGGCAGCCCGCGACAAAGCCCGCATCCGCGCCCACTTGGCACCTCAGGCCACGCCGTGTTCCAGCACCCCTCGCAGCGCCTCGGCGACCGCCGCGCGGCGCACCGCGTCGCGCCCGCCGGCAAAGTCAAAACGCCGCGCCACCGCGCCCTGCCCGCGCCGCTGCCACGCAATCCACACGCAGCCGACCGGCTTGTCGGCGCCGCCGCCGCCGGGGCCGGCGACGCCGCTGACCGCCAGCGCGACATCCGCCGCATGGATGCGCGCCAGCACGCCCGCCGTCATCTCCTTCACGACCGCCTCGCTGACGGCGCCGTGGCGCGCCAGCGTCTGCGGCGCGACGCCCAGCACATCGCGCTTGGCGTCGTTGCTGTAAGTGACGAGGCCGGCGCAAAACCAGTCGGAGGCGCCCGCCGGGTCGGTGCAGACCTTGGCGATCCAGCCGCCGCTGCACGACTCGGCGACGGCCAGGCGCAGGCCCCGGGCGCGCAGCGCGGCGGCGACCTCCCCGGCCAGCCGCGCGGCGCCGCCGTCGTCGTGATTTTCTTCGCTTTTCATTCGGTTCCGGACAGGCAGCGGGTGAACAATCGGATTATACTTTCAGATGCGATGGAGAAATACACGCCCGCGATGCAGCACTACCTGCGAGTCAAGTCGGAACACCCCGGCTCGCTGTTGTTCTACCAGATGGGCGATTTTTACGAGTTGTTCTACGACGACGCCGAGGAGGCCGCCCGCCTGCTCGACATCACGCTGACCTCGCGCAGCCTGTCGTCGTCCGGCAAGCCGATACCGATGGCCGGCGTGCCGGTGCACTCGGCGGAATCCTACATCGCGCGGCTGGTCCGCAAGGGCCATTCGGTCGTCATCTGCAACCAGGTCGGCGAGGCCAAACCCGGGCGCGGCCCGGTCAAGCGCCAGGTCGCGCAGGTCGTCACGCCGGGCACGCTGACCGACGAGACGCTGCTGCAAGACCGCCGCGAGAACCTGCTGGCCGGCATCTACCGCGGCGAAAACGCCTACGGTCTCGCCGTGCTCGAACTCAGCGCCGGGCGTTTCACGCTGCGCGAATGCCGCGACAAGGCCGCCCTCGACAGCGAACTCGAGCGCCTCAAGCCCGCCGAGATACTGGTCAGCGAGGAGCACGCCGACGATTACACGCCGCCGTCGGCGGACGCCCCGGCCGGCGGCTGCACCCAGCCGCCGTGGCATTTCGAGTTTGAGAACTGCCACCGCGAACTGTGCGAACAACTCGGCACCCGCGACCTGTCCGGCTTCGGCTGCGAGGACATGCGCGCCGGCATCTGCGCGGCGGGCGCGCTGCTGCGCTATGTCAGGGACACGCAGCAGTCGGCGCTGCCGCACCTGCGCGCCATCACCGCCGAACGCGAGCGCGACTACATCGAGATGGACGCCATCAGCCGCAACTGCCTTGAGATAGACCGTTCCATCTCCGGCCACGAAGACCACACGCTCGTCGCCGTCCACGACCACGCGATGTCGGCGATGGGGTCGCGCTGCCTGCGGCGCTGGTTCGGGCAGCCGCTGACCGACCGCGCGCGCATCGAGGCGCGCCACGAGGCCATCGGCTGGCTGCTGGACAAGGGCGACCTCGACGAACTGCGCGCCCGCCTCGGCAAAATCAACGACATCGAGCGCATCGCCTCGCGCCTCGCGCTGATGAGCGCGCGCCCGCGCGATCTGATCGGCCTGCGCGACACGCTTGAACACCTGCCGCAAATCCGCGCGCAGGTGGAGGCGGCGGACACACCGCTGCTGTCGCGACTGCGCGAACAGCTGGCGGCGCAGCCGGAACTGCTCGACGAACTGCGCCGCGCCGTCGTCGAGGAGCCGCCGGCGACGGTGCGCGACGGCGGCGTCATCGCCGCGGGCTACGACGCGCAACTCGACGAACTGCGCGAATTGACCGACGGCGCCGACCGCCACCTGCTGGACCTCGAGAACAGCGAGAAGGAACGCACCGGCATCGCCAGCCTTCGCATCGCCTACAACAAGGTGCACGGCTACTTCATCGAGGTGCCGAAATCCCAGGCCGGCCAGGTGCCCGACGACTACCGCCGCACGCAGACGCTGAAAAACGCCGAGCGCTTCACGCTGCCCGAACTGCGCCAGTTTGAAAGCCGCGTCATCACCGCGCGCGAACGCTCGCTGGCGCGCGAGAAAGAGGTGTACCGCGCGCTGCTTGAAGGGCTGCTGCCGCGGCTGCCGCAACTGAAGTCCTGTTCGCAGGCGCTGGCGGCGCTCGACACGCTGGCGGCGCTGGCCTGGTGCGCGCGCCGCTACCATTACAACCGCCCCAGTTTCACCGGGCGCCCCGGCATCGCCGTCAGCGGCGGGCGCCACCCGGTCGTTGAGCGCTTCATCGAGCAGGACTTCGTGCCGAACGACCTCGTGCTCGACGACTCGCGCCGCATGCTGATCATCACCGGCCCCAACATGGGCGGCAAATCCACCTACATGCGCCAGACCGCGCTGATTGTGCTGCTGGCGCACATCGGCGCCTGGGTGCCGGCGGACAAGGCCGAAATCGGCGTGATTGACCGGATTTTCACGCGCATCGGCGCGTTCGACGACATCGCCTCCGGGCGCTCGACCTTCATGGTCGAGATGACCGAGGCCGCCAACATCCTGAACAACGCGACCGACAAAAGCCTTGTGCTGATGGACGAGATTGGCCGCGGCACCAGCACCTTCGACGGCCTCAGCCTGGCCTGGGCGTGCGCCTCGCACCTCGCGCACGCGACGCGCTCGCTGACGCTGTTTGCGACCCACTACTTCGAGTTGACGGCGCTGGCCGAACTGCACGGCGAACTGCACAATGTGCACATTGACGCCGTCGAGCACGACGAGAAAATCGTCTTTCTGCACAAGGTCAAGGAAGGCGCCGCCAGCAAGAGTTACGGCTTGCAGGTCGCGCGCCTCGCCGGCATTCCGCCGCGCGTCATTGAACTGGCGCGCGAGAAACTGGGGCAGATGGAGGCGCGCGAACGCTCGCTGCCGGCGCCGTCGGCGCAGATGCCGCTGGAACTGCCGTCCGAAGACGCCGCGCCGCCGCCGCCCGACGAACTGCGGCGCGAACTGGACGGCATTGAGCCGGACCGGATGACGCCGCGCGACGCGCTGGAGGCGATTTACCGGCTGAAGCAACTGTCGGCGCGGCGCGCCGAACCGCGCGATTAATCCCCGTAAGAGATTTTCTCGATCGCCCAGGTCTTGTCGCCGCCGGGCGCGTTGACGACGGCGGTGTCGCCCTCGCCCTTGCCGATCAGCGCGCGCGCAATCGGCGATGTGATGGACACCCGGTTGGCCTTCATGTCGGCCTCCGGCTCGCCGACAATCTGGCAGGTCATGCGCCGGTCTTCGGCCTCGTCGTAGAGCGTGACGGTCGCGCCGAACACAATCCGGCCATTGTGCTGCACCGTCGCCACATCAATGACCTCGCAGAAAGACAGGCACAACTCAATTTCCTTGATGCGGCCCTCGTTGAAACCCTGGCGTTCGCGCGCCGCCTTGTACTCGGCGTTCTCGCTGAGGTCGCCGTGCTCGCGCGCGGTCTTCAGCGCCTCCTTGATTTTCGGGCGCTCCTCGTTCTTCAGGCGCTGCAATTCCTCGCGCAGTTGCGCCGCGCCTTGTTTCGTGATGGGTTTTTTCCGTTCCATGACTCGCGTCCTCCGCCGTCAGGCGTGCAGTTCCTGCAGGCAGTGCACACTATAATCCGATGAGCGCAGCGCTTCAACAATGGCCTGGGCGCCGGCGATGGTCGTCGTGTAGCAGACCTTGCCCTGTATCGCCTCGCGGCGGATTGTGAACGAGTCGGCGATGGCCCGCTTGCCCTCGGTGGTGTTGATGACGAGGGCGATTTCGGCGGCCTTCAGTTTGTCCACGATGTGCGGGCGCCCGCCTTCGGTCACCTTGTGCACCGTCTCGCACTCGACGCCGGCCTGCGCCAGCGCCTTCGCGGTGCCGCCGGTGGCGAGCAGCCGGAAACCGGCGTCTTTCAGCGCGCGCGCGACGCCCGCCGCCGCGGCCTTGTCGGCGTCGCGCACGCTCAGCAGCGCGGCGCCCGAACGCGGCAGTTCGGCGCCCGCCGCAATCTGCGACTTCGCAAACGCCTCGCCGAAATCGCGCCCGACGCCCATGACCTCGCCGGTGGAGCGCATCTCCGGGCCGAGGATGGGATCCACGCCGGGGAACTTGATGAACGGAAACACCGCCTCCTTGACAGCGAAATGCGCCATCTGCGGCGCGGGCCGGATGTCCTGGTCGGCCAGCGTCCGGCCCGTCATGCAGCGCGCCGCCATCTTGACCAGCGGCAGGCCGGTCGCCTTGGCGACAAACGGCACCGTGCGCGATGCGCGCGGGTTCACTTCCAGCACATAGATCTCGCCGTTCTGAACGGCGAACTGCGCGTTCATCAGGCCGACGACGCCGAGGGCGCGCGCCAACTCCTCCATGCGGCGGCTGATTTCGCGCTGAATTTCCGGCGCCAGCGAATACGGCGGCAGCGAACAGGCCGAATCGCCGGAATGAATGCCGGCCTGCTCGATGTGCTGCATGATGCCGCCGACCAGCACCTGCTCGCCGTCGCTGACGGCGTCCACATCCACCTCGGTCGCGTTGATCAGGAAGTGGTCTATCAGCACCGGCGCGTCGCCCGAAACCTGCGCCGCCTTGTGCATCCATGCCCTGAGATCATCGTCGTCGTGGACGATTTCCATCGCGCGCCCGCCGAGCACATAGGAAGGCCGCACGATGATCGGATAACCGATGCCGCCGGCCAGCGCCAGCGCCTCATCCGTCGTGCGCGCGGTGCCGCCGGGCGGCTGTTTCAGGCCGAGTTTCTCTATCAGTCGCTGGAAGCGCTCGCGGTCTTCGGCCAGGTCAATGGACTCCGGGCTGGTACCGATGATCGGCACACCGGCCTGCGCCAGCCGGCGCGCCAGTTTCAGCGGCGTCTGGCCGCCGTACTGGACGACGACGCCGTCGGGTTTCTCGAGTTCGACGATTTCAATGACATGCTCAAAAGTCAGCGGCTCGAAATACAGGCGGTCGGAAGTGTCGTAGTCGGTGGACACCGTTTCCGGATTGCAGTTGACCATGATCGTCTCAAAGCCCTCTTCGCGGAAGGACAGCGCGGCGTGAACGCAGCAGTAGTCAAACTCGATGCCCTGGCCGATGCGGTTCGGGCCGCCGCCGAGTATCATCATCTTGCGCCGCGAACCCGGCTGCGCCTCGCATTCCTCGTCGTAGCACGAGTAGAGGTAGGCGGTCGTCGTATCAAACTCGGCGGCGCAGGTGTCCACGCGCTTGTAGGTCGGGCGCACGCCGAGCGCGACGCGCCGCTCGCGCACGGCGCGCTCATCCGTTTGCAGCAGGCCGGCGAGGCGGCTGTCGGAAAAGCCGCGGCGTTTCAGGTCGCGCCATTCGGCGGCGTTCAATGCGTCCGGCGTGCGCCCGGCCAGCGCCTTCTCGGCGTCCAGGAGTTCGGCGATTTGTGCCAGAAACCACGGGTCTATGCCGGTCCATTCGTGCACCTGTTCGGTGCTCGCGCCGCCGCGCAAGGCGTCGGCCAGATGCCACAGGCGCTCCGACGACACGCCCTGCGTCAGGCGTTCGCGCAATGCCGCCGTATCGTCGCTTGTGCGGCTATCGAGGCCGTCGCTGCCGGTCTCCAGGCTGCACAGCGCCTTTTGCAGCGATTGCTGGAAGGTGCGCCCGATGGCCATGACCTCGCCGACCGACTTCATCTGCGTGCCGAGGCGGTCCTCGGCCTGCGGAAACTTCTCGAACGCGAAACGCGGAATCTTGGTGACGACATAATCTATCGTCGGCTCGAAGGAAGCCGGCATCGCGCCGCCGGTGATCTCGTTTTGCAACTCGTCCAGCGTGCAGCCGACCGCGAGTTTGGCCGCGACCTTCGCAATCGGGAAGCCGGTCGCCTTGGAGGCCAGCGCCGACGAGCGCGACACGCGCGGGTTCATCTCGACGATGACGAGGCGCCCGTCGCCCGGATGAACCGCGAACTGCACATTGGAGCCGCCGGTGTCCACGCCGATTTTCCGCAGCACCGCAATCGAGGCGTCGCGCATGCGCTGGTATTCCTTGTCGGTCAGCGTCAGCGCCGGCGCCACCGTGATTGAGTCGCCGGTGTGCACGCCCATCGGGTCGAGGTTCTCGATGGAGCAGACGATGATGCAGTTGTCGTTGCCATCGCGCACGACCTCCATCTCGAACTCCTTCCAGCCCAGCAGCGACTCTTCAAGCAAAACCTTGCCGACCGGCGACAAGTCCATGCCGTGGCGTGCGATTTTCTCGAATTCATCCGCGTCGCGCGCGATGCCGCCGCCGCTGCCGCCGAGCGTGAACGAGGGCCGGATGATGGTCGGAAAACCGAGCGACGGCTGCGCCTGCCGCGCCTCCTCCCAACTGCCGACCAGCACCGATTTCGCCGACTCCAGGCCAATCTCGTCCATCGCCCGGCGAAAGCGCTCGCGGTCTTCGGCCATGTCAATCGCGTCGCGCCCGGCGCCGATCAGTTCAACGCCGAATTGTTCCAGCACGCCCTCGCGCGCGAGGTCGAGCGAGCAGTTCAGCGCGGTCTGCCCGCCCATCGTCGGCAGCAGCGCGTCGGGCCTTTCCTTTTCAATGATGCCGGCGACGCTGCGCCACTCCACCGGCTCGATGTAAATGGCGTCGGCGCTGTCGGGGTCGGTCATGATCGTCGCCGGGTTGGAATTGACCAGAACGACACGGTAGCCCTCCTCCCGCAGCGCCTTGCACGCCTGCATGCCCGAATAGTCAAACTCGCACGCCTGGCCGATGACGATGGGGCCGGCGCCGATGATCAGGATACTCTCGATGTCGGTGCGCTTCGGCATCAGCGGCGCGCCTGCTGTGTCCCCTGCTGCATCCCTTGTTTCATCTCTTGTTGCATCAGTGCGGCAAACTGCCCGAACAGGCCCGAGACATCATGCGGCCCGGGGCTGGCCTCGGGATGGCCCTGAAAGCCGAACGCCGGTTTTTCGGTGTGGCGTATTCCTTGCAGCGAGCCATCAAACAGCGAGCGGTGCGTCGCGCGCAAATGCCCGGGCAAACTCGCCTCTTCAACGCAAAAGCCGTGGTTCTGGCTGGTAATCAGCACCCGCCCGCTGTCTATTTCCAGCACCGGGTGGTTGGCGCCGTGGTGGCCGAATTTCATCTTCTGCGTGCGCGCGCCGCAGGCAAGCCCCAGCAACTGGTGGCCGAGGCAGATGCCGAACACCGGCAGGTTGGCGTCGAGCAGTTCGCGTATCGCCTCAATCGCGTAACCGCACGGCTCCGGGTCGCCCGGCCCGTTCGACAGGAACACGCCGTCGGGGCGGCGTTCAATCACTTCGCGCGCCGGCGTCGTCGCCGGCACGACCTCGACGCGGCAGTTGTGGTCGCTCAGCATCCGCAGGATGTTGCGCTTGATGCCGTAGTCGTAGGCGACGACCGACCAGCGCGCCTCGCCGGCGTCGGCGTAACCGCCGTCGGCGCGCCACGCGCCCTGTCGCCAGCGGTAGGTTTTATCGGTCGTGACTTCCGACGCGAGATCCATGCCCTTCAGGCCGGCGAATTCGCCGAGGGCGGCGGCGGCGCGCTCGCGCCCGACCGACTCATCGAACAGCACGCCGTTCATCGCGCCGAAGCGCCGCAGATGGCGCGTCAGTTGCCGCGTGTCCATGTCGGCGGCGGCGGTGATGCGGTGGCGCGACAGCCAGGCGCCGAGGTCGTCGCGACTGCGCCAGTTGCTGGCGCACGCCGGCACATCGCGCACCACGAGGCCCGCCGCGTGAATGCGCGCCGCTTCGTCGTCTTCATCGTTGACGCCGGTGTTGCCGATGTGCGGGCAGGTCAGCGTCACAATCTGGCGGGCGTAGGACGGGTCGCTCACAATCTCCTGGTAACCCGTCATCGCGGTGTTGAAGACCACCTCGCCGACGCTGCATCCGGCGTGGCCGATGGAACGGCCCTCCAGCAGGGTGTCGTCTTCCAACAGCAGAAACGCGGACTTTGTCATCAAGAAACAGCAATGGGGGCGGGGCGGGCGTTCAGTATAAGCGGCGGCGGCGGCGGTGGCAACGCATGGCTGCCGCATCAGGCGTCCGTCAGCGGCAGCACTTCGGCGATGTCGCGCGCCTGCGCGAGACACATCAGCAGGCGCTCAAAGCCCGCCGCGACGCCGGAACAGTCCGGCAGGCCCGGTTTGCCGGGACGCTCAAGCGCCGCCAGAAAGCGCTCGTCCGGGACGGTTTCGGCGAGGCCGAGGCGCGCGCGGCGCGCGTTGTCGGCGGCGAAGCGCGCGCGGTAGTCGGCGGCGGCGGTCAGTTCCTGAAACCCGTTGGCGAGTTCCATGCCGCCGTAGAAGACTTCAAACCGCTGCGCGTGGCCCTGCTCCGAAATGCGCGCATACGACGCCTGCCGCGCCGGGAAATCATAAACGGCGGTCAGGACATCGCGGCTGAAATGATGGCCGGCCATTTGTGCCAGCAGAAAGTCCAGCGCGTCAAAGGCGTCGCGGCAGCCGCGCAGGCCCTGTTCCGCCGCGAGCGTTTGCAGGCGTTTGTCATCGTCCGGCATCTCAGTGCCGAAGGCGCCGGCAAACGCATCGCGGTATGAGAGTCGCACCGGCGCGGCGGGGTTCAGCGGGCGCAGGATTTGCGACAGCAGTTCCAGCGTTTCATCGAGCAGACGCCGGTAATCCATGCCGACGCGGTACCATTCCAGCAGCGTGAATTCAGGCCGGTGCAGCCGTCCGCTTTCATCGCTTCTGAAGACCGGCCCCAACTGCCAGATGTCGCCGCTGCCCGCCGCCAGCAGGCGCTTCATCTCGAATTCGGGCGAAGTCCTGAGCCAACCGCCGCCGGCGGCCACGCTGCCGATGCCGACCTCGCTGACCGGCGCGCCGACAAGACACGGCGTCGCCACTTCCAGCACATTGCGCGCGCTGAAAAAGGCGCGGATTTGCGCGGCGACCTGCGCGCGCAGTCGCAGACATTGCGCCGCCTTCGCCAATCACTTGACCCGGCTTACATACTCGCCGCTGCGGGTGTCCACGCGCAGCACTTCGCCTTCCTCGACGAACAGCGGCACCTTGACGACGGCGCCGGTCTCCAGTTTCGCCGGTTTGACGCCGCCGCTGGCGGTGTCGCCACGCACGCCGGGGTCGGTCTCGACGACCTTCAGTTCGACGAAATTGGGCGGCGTCACCGCAATCGGGCGCCCATTGTAGAGCGTGACGACGCAGACATCCTGCTCGCGCAGCCAGTTCTCGGCGCCGTCCATCGCGGCGGCGTCGGCGGCGTATTGCTCGTAGGTCGCGTTGTCCATGAAATGCCACTGGCCGCCGTCGGTGTAGAGGTAGCCCAGTTCCGTCTCAATGACATCGGCGGCCTCTATCGTTTCACCTGACTTGAAGGTCTTGTCAATCACGCGCCCGCTCAGCAGGTTGCGCAACTTGACGCGGTTGAACGCCTGCCCCTTGCCCGGCTTGACAAACTCGTTGCCGAGAATCGCGTGCGGCTCGCCGTCCAGCAAAACCTTCAGGCCGGCGCGGAATTCGTTGGTGCTATAATTCGCCATCGTGCCTCCCGACGACAGTTATACCAGCCCGCCGCACACAAGCCAACCGTCGCGCCCCGCAGACAACATCACCCGCGCCGATGATTTGTGCCGCATGCTCGGCCTGCCGGCGCGCACCGCGGGCGCCCTTGCACCGCGCGATTGCGCCGAATTTCCGCTGAAAGTGCCGCGCGCGTGGCTGAACCGCATTCGCCGCGGCGACGCCGCCGACCCGCTGCTGCGCCAGGTGCTGCCGGTGGCCGCCGAAAGCGCGCAAACCCCCGGCTTCGGCGCCGACGCGGTCGGCGACCTGGCCGCCGGCGCCGGCAACGGCATTCTGCACAAATACCGCCACCGCGTGCTGCTGGTCGTGACCGGCGCCTGCGCGATTCACTGCCGTTATTGTTTTCGCCGTCATTTTCCGTACCGCGGCCACACGCTGGCCGGCCATCTCGACGCCGCCATGGAGTACATCGCCGCGCGCCGCGACATCGAGGAAGTCATCCTCAGCGGCGGCGACCCGCTGACGCTGGCCAACCGCAAACTGTTTGATTTGTGCGAGCGCCTTGAGGCGGTGCCGCATGTTACGCGCATCCGCATCCACACGCGGCTGCCGGTGGCAAACCCGGAGCGGATGGATTCCGAATGGCTGGCGTGGTCGAGGCGGCGCCCCAAGCCGTATCTGATGGTGCTGCATATCAATCATCCCGCCGAACTGGACCGCGACGCCGCGCGCGCCGTCGGCGCGATGCGGCACTGGACGCTGCTGAACCAGGCGGTATTGCTGAAAGGCGTCAATGACGACGCCGAAACGCTGGCGCGCCTGAGCCGGCGCTGCTTTGAGGCCGGCGTGCTGCCCTATTATCTGCATCTGCTCGACCGCGTGCGCGGCGCCGCGCATTTCGAGGTGGACGAGGCGGCGGCGCGGCGCCTGATGCGCGAGGTCGCCGCGCGCCTGCCCGGCTACCTGGTGCCGAAACTGGCGCGCGAAACCCCCGGCGCCGCGGCCAAAGACCTCATCGCCTACTAATACGCGCGTTGATACGCGCGGCGCGGCGTGCGCCGCCCTTGCGGGGCGAGCGGGGTGAACAGCGCGAGCAGCGTCAGCAGCAGCAAAACACCGACACCGGCCAGGCCGAAACTGCCGCTGCCGCCAGTGATGGCGCCCGTGGCTCCGCCGCCGCCGCCGCCGCCGATGCCCTGGGCAGTGCCCACCACCGTATCCCTGCGCATCGCCTCGCTTGTGCCGACCGGATCCTTGATGATGCCGTTCATCTCGCCGTCCTCGTCATTCGGGCCGCCGTCCACGATGTAGAGCACCACGCAAAGGTCGCCGACCGCTTTTGCGCGCTCGAGATTGCCGTCGGCGTCGCGGTACGGGCTGGCGGCGGTGCCGTCGTCGGTCGGGCAGACGCCGTTTTCGTCCGCCGGCGCAAAGCCGAATTCATTGCCGCCCGGCTCGTCGTCCACCGTGAAAGCCTCGGTCTGCGTACTGTCGGCGCCGCGGTATTTGTACAGAAACAGCGAGGTCGTGCCGGACAGCATTTGCGGCAGCGGAATAATCACCCCCGCGCGGCCTCCCGTCACCGTCGCGGTCGTCGCCCGCGCCGTCGTCGAGGTGTCCACCGACGGCGCCACGCCGCTGATGTCAAAGTCGTAGGTCACCTCAAAGGGCGTGTCGTCCACCGAGGCCGGCAGGCGCACATCGGCTTCCGACGCCGAGTATTTTTCGTAGTCGTCCATGTAGCCCATGTCGTCGAGATCATCCTCGTCCGCCAGCGTCTGCGACGAGGCGCGCGCCCGGGTTCTGTCGCCCGCGCTCAACTCGTGCACCGGCAGCACCGGGCGGATGTGATCCTGCGGGTTGACGGTCATCCCGGTGCCGCTCGACACCATGACCGGCAAACCCGCGATGTCCGGATACGGGTCCTGCTCGTTCGGGATGCTGTCGCCGTCGTTGTCGCCCATCAGGTCCGCCACCATTCTGCTGCCGCCGGCGGCCAGCATCGGCACCACCGGCCAACTCAGCGTAACCGTCGCGGTCTGCGTCGTGGCGTAGTCGCCCCGGGCGATGGCCGAGGCCGTTACAATCAGCGACACGCTGGCGCCGGTCGTCCCGGCAAAACCGGCGGGCACATCAAAGCGGGCGGTGATGACTCTTTCGCCCGCCTCATCGGCCAGCCCGACATCGCGGATGTTGGCCAGGTGCTCGCTTCCCGCTATCACGCCGCCGGCGTACAGCACCGGAATCGTCACCTTGTAGTTTGTGCCGCCTTCCTCGACGAGGGTTCTTTCCTCGCTGTCATCGTCTTTCGTCAACGCCGGACGGCCCAGACTCGGCGCCACGCCCTCAAGGAAATAGACGGCCATCTCGTTGACCGGCCCGATTTCATAACTGGTGGCGCCCGGAAACCCGGTGTTGCCGGGGTCGCCAGAGTCGTAAGCGCGCGTCTCTGCCGGGTCAATGCGGTAGTTATCCACCGCCTGGTTGCCCGGCGTTCGCGTCAGCGTGGAGGCGTAACTGCGCCGCTCGGCGTCAACCTCCAGTGTCGTGGCGCTGCCGTCGGGAAGCAGTATGGCCAGGTGCACCGCCGGTTCTGGCACCGGCGCCTCGGCAACCGCCCTGACAAAGATTTCGGTGGCCTCGCGCCGGACAAAGTTGCGCGCCGGCGCCATGTTCACGCGCGGAATGCGCTGAATCCGCTGCTCCGGCAATCCGCTTGCCGTGTTGTCCGCTGTCGCCCAGCCTTCATTATTGACCGCAAACCAGCCGATGGTGTGCTCCACATTCGGCAGGATGTTCTCAAAATCCACCAGCGCGCAGCCGCCGACAATCAGCGGGGCGTCGTAATTCGCCGGGAAGCGGCCGGTGCAGCCGTAACTCTCCGAAACATTCACATAGCCGCCTGCGTAGCCGAAGGTGTCGGAAAGGTAGTAGGCGCGGACGGTCGAGGCGCCGGTAACGGTCACGCCCAGATGGGAGAGGCGCTCGCTGTCGGTCAATCTGCCGGAGGCGACGAAGGCCGTGTTGCCGCCGGTGCCGCGCACCAGCGAGACTTGCGGCCTGCCAACGGTGTTTATATGCGGATTGGTTCCAAACCTCACCGCCTCGGCGGCGTCCGAAACGCCGTCACCATCGCTGTCCTTGAACTCGTCGTACAGCATCATTACCCGCGGAATCTCACCGAGCGCAGCCGGGACAGCCTCGCGATTGTGAACATATCCCTCTCTGTCGCCCGGCCTCCTGCCATTCCAGGAGCTCCTGACAAGCATCTCGCCATATCTCAGCCACAATCTCTCTTCGCCGGTTCTTACCGGGCGCGCCAACTCAAGGACCACAACCCCCGTGCTCGCGGCGGAAGGCGTTCCGCCGCCAATGGATTCAAGACGCACGCTCTCTATGGGAATGACCGGTCCGCGAAAATCGGGACCCACCCCAATCCGGAAACCTGCACACGTCCCAACTTGCTCTTGCGGAATAAAAAAGGACGGGGTAAAGCAGCCGTTCGCCAGCACCGTGTCGGAATCGGGCACATCGTGGTAGGTATTCAAACCAATGTCTCTCTCCCGGATTTGCGCCGGCTGGTTCAGCACCGCATACAGACGCTGCGCGCCGACGCCGAAGGCGATGCGCGTGTCATCCTGCGGAAAATGCAGATTGCCGCTGTTGGCAGGGATGATAAAAGTGTAGGTGGCAGTATCCACGATGCGCCCGGCGCTGTTGCCGCCCAAGTCAGTGTGCTCACTCAACGCAATGGTAAAGGTCTCAGTGCTCTCGGCGAAATCGTCCGCCCTCACATTAATAGTCATGCTGTGGTAGTGCTCACGAAGTGAGAGAGCGGCAGAGTCCGTCCGGGCCTCGGCATCTATGCCGGCACTGATAGGCGGGGTAATAAAGTAATCATAATCATGGGGAACCCTGGCCCCCCTCTCGACAACGCCGATAACGGCATCACCCCCTGTTTGCCATCGAATACGGCTGTGATTCGGGCGGACGGCGCCCGTGAACCTGAGACTGAGATGGAAGGAGCTGCCTTCATGCACAGTGCTTGTTCGCCCTCTCTCGATTATTTCGATTTTGGAGAGAGTGGTGGAGAAGTGGTCGGGGACAATCGGTATGAGGATGAGGTCAGGTGCAACCCGGTGGCCGGTGCTCGTCATCACACCCAGGCCCCCCTCGGATATGCCGTAATTGGTAATGCGGATGTCGATATTCTCGTAGTCGTTGTCGGCGTCCGCCACGGCTGTGATAATAATGTTGGCTCGACTGGTTCCATTGCTCAGGACACCGAGTTGAAGGTTTCCGGTGGCATCAAAAGCAACACGCTCGCGGGCGGTGTCATCGTAACCGATGCTGATGTCGTCGCTGTCAATGCCGCCAAAACTCAGTGTCACGAAAGTCTCCGTGCCCGGCCGGGGAGTGCCTATAAACTCGATGGCAACGGTGGCGCTGGCGCCTTCCTGAATAAAGGCCGGGGGATTGACAAACTGGGCGAAGGTAATCATCTCGCTGGCCCTGACCTCTTGGTCATAGGATGCACCATCAAAAGTCAGGGCATATTCGTCGGTGCCGTCCGTGCTTTCGTCCAGGTTGGTGTGGCCGACAATCTGGTAGGTGATGGTTTGGGTGTTTTCCGCCACACCATCCTGCGGAATCGGAAACTTGGCCTCGACACGGCCCTGATCCGGGAGTTCAGCAGGCATCCTGATACGGGCGATGTTGTCGGTGGTAAGTGTGCCCGATATCACATCACCGCCGAGTTCATAGGTAAAGTCAGTGCCGAAATCCCCGTCGGTGACCGCATCGCCCCCGAGTTGCACCAGGACGATGCTGTCCGCCACGCGCTGTTCGCCCTCAAGTCTCAGACGAAATCTGAATGCGCCAAAATCCCTGTCGTTGGAATTGTGGAAGCCCCTTTCAGCCACGGGGAAGCCGGAGCCCTCATCATCACCGAGCCGGACGAGAAAAGCCCTTGATTCGCCTCTGTTGGCGGCAATCTCGACACTCTGGACAAAACTTTCAACATCGCGCCCGGAAGGGTCGCGGCCAGAGTCGGTATGTGCGACCAGCGCAAAAGCAATGGTCTGCGTGGTTTCCCGCGCGAGATCATTCCGAATGTCGAGGTGGACGGTTACGCTGTCGTCGTTGGCCGGAACCCTGAAAACCCCCCTGCTTTGCGAGTCAAGAAGCTGGGAGCTCCCCAAGGCTGCGAAGGTTGCCCCCCCCCCGTAGCGCATGCGGTACTGATCCTCTCCCCTCCTGTTTATATCCGGAGTCGGGGCAGCGGCGTCGCCCGCGAACTGGATGGTGACCAGACTGTCGTCCGTGCGCGGCGTGCCGTCAAACTGGATGGTAATGGTGACGGTTTGCCCTTCCTCCACGACAGCCGGTGAAATGCTGTGGATGTAGGCGCGCGACTGCGCGTGCGCCAAATTTGCGCCGGCCACCAGCCACGCGGCGGCAATCATCGTCAACGCGCAGGACGCGCGCAAAAACCGGAAACAACGGGCAAGATGACCCGCAGGCAAAAAATTCATCGTTCGCACCTCAAACTCGCCAAAATCGGCGGTGATAAAACCCGTGCAGCCTGGGCAGCCGCATCAGTATCCCCCGGACTCGCCAGAATCGCCGCCATCATAGCACACCCCGAATCGCCCGCCATCGCTCTTGACGGCAAACGGAAAGCATGGATACTGTACCGCATGGAACGAATCGCCAATCTGCACATTGAGAAACTGCCGGAAGGCGTCTATCTCGCCACTTCCGACGACATTCCCGGGCTGGTGGCCCAGGGCCGCACCATTGCCGAGACGCTTGAAATCGCGCGCGATGTCGCAAGGAAACTGCTGGAGAATTTTCTGAACGCGCGATAGCGCCTGCCCATCAAGGCGCCAGCACCATGCGCGCCCAGTACCACGCCACCACCGCGACCACCGGAATCACCAGCAGGTTCAGCACGAAGCCCGCGCGTATCATCTCGTGCATCCGGACATAGCCCGAGCCGAAGACAATCGCGTTCGGCGGTGTCGCCACCGGCATCATGAACGCGCAACTGGCGGCCATCGCCGTCGCCAGCGTGACCGGAATCGGGTCCAGTCCGAGCGCCGCGGCGAGCGCCGCGAAAATCGGCACCAGCGCCGTTGTCGTCGCCGTGTTGGAGGTGAACTCGGTCAGAAACACCACCAGCCCGGCAATCGCCAGGATGATGACAAACTCCGGCAGATTGCCGAGCACCGCCGCCTGCGCGCCGATGATCGCGTCCACGCCGTTGGCCTTGATGGCGCGCGCCAGCGCGATGCCGCCGCCGAACAGCAGCACAATCTCCCACGGCAGGCGCTTGGCCGTGTCCCAGTCCATCGTGAAGCGCCGCCCGCCCGCCGGCAGCGTGAACAGCAGCATCGCCGCGAGCATCGCGATGCCGGCGTCGGACAGCCCGGCCAGCGGTTTGACCGGCCCGGACGCCAGCGTTATCTCGATGCCCTGCAGCAGCGGGCGCGTCATCCACAGCACCACGACCAGCGCGAACACCGCCAGCGTAATCCAGCCGCCGCGCTCAATCGGCGGCAGCGCGTGCAACTGTTGTTTCAGAATCTCGCGGCTTTTCGCAATCGGCTCGGTCGGCAGCCGGAAAACCACGCGCGTCAGCACCAGCCAGGTCAGCGGCACCATCACCAGCGTGATCGGCAGCGCGATGAACAGCCAGTCGGCGAAGCCGACGGCGCGCGCGTCGCCGAAGGTGTCCTGGATGAAACTGGAGGCGAAGGCGTTGGGCGCGGTGCCGATCAGCGTCATGATGCCGCCGAGGCTCGCGGCGTAGGCGATGCCGAGCATCGTGCACACCGCGAACGGCCTCGCGTCCACGCCCTCGCGGTGTTGCTGCTCCAGCAGCGCCACGACATTGACCGCAATCGGCAGCATCATCGCCGTCGTCGCGGTGTTCGAGATGAACGCGCTCAGCACCGCGCAAATCAGCATGAAGCCGAACACCAGCCGCCCCGGCTTGTCGCCCATCAGCGACAGAATCAGCAGCGCGACGCGCCGGTCCAGCCCCCAGCGCTGCATGGAAAGGCCGATGATGAAGCCGCCCAGCAGCAGAAAGATAATGTGCGAGCCGTAAGCCGCCGCCGTCGTCCGCACATCAATGATCGCGAACAGCGGAAACAGCACCAGCGGCAGCAGCCCGGTGATGGCGACATGCACCGCTTCCAGAAACCACCAGATGGCCATCCACACCAGCGCCGCGATGACGGCCTTGCTTGAAGCCTGAAAAGGCGTCTCGACGCCGTCAATGCCGATGTAGGTGTCGGGCAAAATCAAATAGACCAGCGCCGCCGCGACCGGCCCCGCGACCAGCGCATGGAGTTTGGAGTTCAATTCAGGGGTTCCCGCAGTTTTGCGCGCCCCGCAACGAGAGTTCGTTCATTGCGGTTTCTCCAGCGCGGCGATGCGCTGTTCCAGCGGCGGGTGGCTCATCAGCAGGCGGCGGATGCCGCCGTGGACGCCGCCGGAAATGCCGAACGCGGCCATCTCGCCGGGCAGGTCCTCGGCGCGGCCCCGGCGCTGCAATTGTTTCAGCGCGGCGATCATCTTGCCGCGCCCGGCGAGTTTCGCGCCGCCCTCGTCGGCGCGGAATTCGCGGCGGCGCGAGAACCACATCACAATCATCGTCGCAAAGATGGACAGCACAATCTGGGTTACGATGACGGTGATGAAATAGCCGGGGCCGAAGCCGCGCGACTTGAACACCGCGCGGTCAACGACATGGCCGACCAGGCGCGACAGAAAAATGACGAAGGTGTTGACGACGCCCTGTATCAGCGCCAGCGTAACCATGTCGCCGTTGGCGATGTGGCTGACCTCGTGCCCCAGCACCGCCTCGACCTCGTCGCGCTCCATCTGCGCCAGCAGGCCCTCGCTGACGGCGACCAGCGCCTTGTTGCGGAACATGCCGGTCGCGAACGCATTCGGCTGCGGCGACGGAAAGACGCCGACCTCCGGCATCGCGATGCCCGCCGCCTTCGCCTGGCGCGCGACCGTCTCCGCCAGCCAGGCGTCGGACGGGCCGCCGCCGCGCCCCGAAATCACGCGCACGCCCATCGAGCGCTTCGCCAGCGTCTTTGAAAGCGCCAGCGACACGAACGCGCCGATCATGCCGAACGCCGCCGAAATAATCAGCAGGCCGGTGATGTTGATGCCGGCGTCGGTCTGCGCCAGGTAGTGCTCGACGCCGAACAGGCTCAGCGTGATGTTCAGGACGAAGACGATCGCCAGGTTGGTGGCGACAAACAAAAGTATTCTCATGGCTCCTTACTCCGTGCGGATGTGTTCGATGTTGCGCCAGGCTTTCGGCAGTTTGCGCCCGCGCCGCCCGCGCGCGCCGGCGTAGTCGGCGAGGTCGCCGAACTTCATTGTCCGCGCACGGCGCCCGGCTTGCAAGCGCAGCGCGCCGCCGTCGCCGACGCACGCCGCATGCGCCAGCCATTCGCCGCGCCCGGCGAGGCGCTGCGCCGGTATGCCGATGATCTTGTTGCCCTTGCCGCGCGCCAGTTGCGGCGCTTCGGCGGCGGCGACCGCCAGCAGGTAGCCTTCGGAGGTGATGGCGACAATCAGCGACGACGCCCGGTCGGGCACCTTGACCGCCGCCAGCGCACGCGCCCCCGCCGCCAGTTTCATCACCTGCCTGCCGCCGCGCCCGCGCGCCGCCAGTTGCCCGAGCGTCGTCACAAAGCCGTGGCCGAAATCGCTGATGACAAGGCAGTGCTCGTCGTCGGCGCCCATCAGCACCGACACGAAGTCGGCGTCGTCGGCGGCCTGAAAGCGGCTGCTGAGCGGCTCGCTGCCGCCGCGCCCGGCGGGCAGTGCATGGGCCGGCGCGCTGTAACTGCGCCCGTCGGAGGCGAGGAAATACGCGGTCTGCGCGGAGTCGCCGCGCGCCATGCCGCGAAAGCGGTCGCCGGAGCGGTATTCCAGGTCGTCCGGGCCGGCGTCATGCCCTTTCAGCGCGCGCACCCAGCCGCGGCGCGACAGCACCACCGTCAGCGGCTCGGAGGCGATGGTCTGCCGCGGCTTGAACGCCTGCGCCGCGGGGCGTTCAATCAGCCGCGTGCGGCGGGCGTCGCCCGACGCGGCGCCGTCGCGCTGCAATTCCTTCTTCACCAGCGTCTTCAGGCGCCGTTCGGACGACAACAGCAAAGTGAGGCGCGCGCGCTCGGCGCCGAGTTCCGCGAGTTCGGTTTCCACCTTGACCTTCTCAATCCGGTTCAGTTGTTTCAGGCGCATCTCGAGTATCGTGCGCGCCTGGTTTTCGGTCAGTTTAAAGCGTTTTCTGAGCGCCGCCTCCGGCGCCTTGTCGCGGCGCACGATTTGCACGACCTCCTCGACATTCAGGTGCACCGTCAGCAGCCCCCGCAGTATCTCGATGCGCTCATCCACTTTCGCCAGCCGCCATTGCAGGCGGCGGCGCACCGTTTCAATCCGGAAACCGAGCCAGGTCTTCAGCATCTCCCTCAGGTTCATCACCCGCGGCTTGCCGTCGAGGCCGATGACATTGAAGTTGGCGCGGTAGGTGCGTTCCAGGTCGGTGGCGGCGCACAGCCACGACATCAGTTCATCGGCGGAGGTTTCGCGCCCGCGCGGCTTGATGACGATGCGCACCGGGCGCGATTCGTCGGACTCGTCGCGCAAATCGGCGATGACCGCGCGCAAATCGCCCTGCATCTGCGCGAACAACTGCGCCATGATGCGCCCGCCGGCGACCTGAAACGGCAGCGAGGTGATGACAACCCGGCGTTTCTCCACTTCCCAGGTCGCGCGCATCCGTATCATGCCGGCGCCGGTCTCGTAGAGGGCGCGGATTTCATCCGGCGTGCTGACAATCTCGCCGCCGCCCGGGTAGTCCGGCCCGCGAACGCATTCCAGCAGTCCGGCGATGCCGGTGGAGGGCTTGTCCAGCAACCGGACGCAGGCGGCGACCACCTCGCCGATGTGGTGCGGCGGGATGTCGGTCGCCATGCCGACGGCGATGCCGGAAGCGCCGTTGAGCAGCACATTGGGCAGTTTCGCCGGCAGTATCTCCGGCTCGCTCAGGGTGCCGTCGAAGTTCGGGCGCCAGCCGACGGTGCCCTGCCCGAGTTCGTCGAGCAGCGCGTTGCAGTACGGCGTCAGGCGCGACTCGGTGTAGCGCATCGCCGCGAACGACCGCGGGTCGTCCGCCGACCCCCAGTTGCCCTGCCCCTCAATCAGCGGGTAGCGAAACGCGAACGGCTGCGCCATCAGCACCATCGCCTCGTAACTGGCGATGTCGCCGTGCGGGTGGTATTTGCCGATGACATCGCCGATGGTGCGCGCCGACTTCTTCGGCTTGGCGGCGGCGTTCAGCCCCAGTTCGGACATTGCATAGACGATGCGCCGCTGCACCGGCTTGAGGCCGTCGCCCAGGTACGGCAGCGCGCGGTCGAGAATGACATACATCGAGTAGTTCAGGTAGGCGCGCTCGGCGAACTCGTGTATCGCCGTCTGCTCGATGCGCGGGCCGCCGTTGTTGCCGCCGTTGTTGCCGCCGTTGTTCAGGCGCTTGTTCGGGCGCTTGTGCAGGCTCCTGCTGCGGCCCTTGTCCGGGCTGCGGGTGCGGGCGGGCGGCGCCATCTCAGTCCTGGTGGGTCGGCGCCCTGCCGGCGCTTTGATGCAGCGCCCATTCGCGCTGCCAGACGATGCGGTCGGCGATTTCAATGACCGCCTTTTCAAGCCACAGCGCGGCGCCGCGGCCCGGACTGTAATCGGCCTCGGCCATGCCGTGCACGCGGTCCTGCTGCTGGAGTTTGTAGGCGCCGTCGAACTTCCTGCGCTCGTCGGGGTTGTACACGGCGAAAGTCCTGCCGCCCCAGTGCTTGACGACCGAAAACACCGGCACATCGCTGGGGCCGTCGGCGATGTAGATCATCTGCTTGAACGGCACGCGGCGCTTGTCGCGGTCAATTGAGTCGTTGACGCTGATGTTGCGCGACACATTGACGCCCTTGTTGATTTCAAACACCGCGCGCGTCTTCGTCGTGTCTTCCAGCACATAGCCGATGCGCGAGACGCAGCCGCTGCGCCCGTCCTCGAGGAATTCGCAGCCCCAGATGCCGTCCAGATGTTCGGCCAGCGCGCAGCCCTCAATCAGTTTTTTCAGGCCGGTGCTGACGACATAGTGCTCCAGTTTCAGTTCGTGGCGGCGGTATTTGGCGTCGTCGAGCAGGTTTTTGATATGCGGGAAAAACGCCGGCAGGCCCGGATAGAACGCAAGCCTTGCTCCCAGTTCCTTCAGTTTGGCGTTTGACAAACCCTTGAAGCGGCCATCGGCGACATAATCAAGGATGTGGTTCAGATACAGCAGTTCGGTCGTCACCTGGCCGCAGCCGCGCGCCTGATACTGCTGCGGCAGCGCGTTGACCTCGTTCCAGAACGCATCGCCTTCCACGCCGTACTCGTCGAACAGCACGCTTTGCATGTAGCCCGGAATCAGCGTCTTGTCGAAGTCCCAGATCATCGCGATGATGTTCTGCGAGAAGGGCCGCCAGGTGGTCTGCGGCGCCAGTGAGGAAGCGGGCGGCGGCATTACACTATCTCGACGCGCGCGCCTTCCTTTTCCAGCCAGCGCTTACGTTCCGGCGAGCGTTTTTTCGCCAGCAGCATGTCCATCAGCGGCAGCGGGTCGCCGTCGCAGGTCAGTTCCATCAGGCGGCGGCTCGCCGGCGACATCGTGGACTCGCGCAGTTGCGCCGGGTTCATCTCGCCCAGCCCCTTGAAGCGGATGACCTGCGCCGCGCCGCGCGCCTTTGCGCGCGTCTTTGCCGATTTTGCCGGTTTTTCCAGTTCTGCCAGGATGGCGTCGCGTTCGTTTTCATCCTGCGCATAATAAACGCTTTTGCCGGCGTCAATCCGAAACAGCGGCGGCAGCGCGACGAAAATGCGGCGCGCCTCCACCAGCGGGCGGAAGTGTTTCAGAAACAGCGCCGCCAGCAGCGTCGAGATGTGCAAGCCGTCGGAGTCGGCGTCGGCGAGAATGCAAATCTTGCCGTAGCGCAGGCGGCTGAGGTCGGCGCTGCCGGGCGCGACATCAATCGCCGTCGCGATGTCGCTGATTTCCCTTGAATCCAGTATCTCGCCGGTGTCGCTCTCCCAGGTGTTGAGGATTTTTCCGCGCAGCGGCAGCACCGCCTGAAACGCCTTGTCGCGCGCCTGCTTGGCCGAGCCGCCGGCGGAGTCGCCCTCAACCAGAAACAACTCCGAATCCTCGACATCGCGCGCGAGGCAGTCGGCCAGTTTGCCCGGCAGGCGCGGGCCGGACACCCGCGCGCGCCGGACGCCGCGGCTTTTCTTGCGCGCGCGCGCGTTCTCCAGCACCGCCTCGACCAGCGTCTTGCCGGCGGCGGCGGCCTCGTTCAGCCACAGACTGAACGCATCGCGCGCCAGTTTCTGCACCAGCGCGCCGCCCTCCTTTGACACGAGGCGCTCCTTGGTCTGCCCGGCGAAGCGCGGGTTGTCCATCTTCAGCGACAGCACGAAAGCGGCGCCGCGCCAGACATCGTCCGGCATCAGCCGGACGCCGCGCGGCAGCAGGCCGTGCAGTTGCGCGAACTCGCGCAGCGCCTCGGTCAGGCCGGCGCGCAGCCCCGACACATGGCTGCCGCCGCCCGGCGTCGGCACCAGGTTGACATAACTCTCGGCGACGGCGGCGCCGTCGTCGGCGAACCAGTTCAGGCACCAGCGCAGTTCCTGCGCGTCGTCCAGTTCGCGCTCGCCGCAGA
>JAPPQC010000006.1 GCA_028817225.1 Gammaproteobacteria bacterium
CGGCGCGTGCATGGCGGTCTATATTGAAGACGGCGGCGCCAACGACGACGACGGCGTTGTCAACGGCGTGATTGAGGATCCGCTGAGCCCGTCAACGACGCGGCTTGCATCCGGCAGAAGCAGCGGCGGCAGTGTCGGCCTGACTGGCCTTGCCGGCCTGCTGTTGCTGCTGCTGTTCGCGCTGTCCGCCCGCCGCGCCGCCGCCCGGCGCCGCTGACGGCGGGCGCCTTCAGCGCGGCGGGCGCGCCGGCGCAAGCAGCGCGTCGGCGACCGCCGCCAGATTGTCAAACACTTCGACATCGCCGGGAAAGCCCGGCTGACGCAGCGTTTCCTCGCCGCGCCCGGTGCGTACCAGCATCGGCCTCGCGCCGGCGGTTTTCGCCGCCTGCACATCCTTCATCGTGTCGCCGACAAACGGCGCATCTTTCAGGCTGACGCCGAGCCGCTGCGACAGGTCTTGCAGCAGGCCGTCCGCCGGTTTGCGGCAGCGGCATTTTTCATCCGGGTGGTGCGGGCAGAAGAACAGTCCTTCAATGCGGCCTCCGAGCGCGTGCAGCAGGCCCTGCATCCGCGCCTGGATGTCGCCCAATGTCTCGACGCCGAACAGGCCGCGGCCAATGCCGGACTGGTTTGAGACGATGTAGATGCGGTAGTCCGCGTGGCACAGCCGCGCGATGGCCTCCAGACTGCCGTCAATGGGAAGCCATTCGTCGGCGGTTTTCACATAGTCGGCGGCGTCGTGGTTGATGACGCCGTCGCGGTCGAGCAGAATCAGGTTCACGCCGCCTCCGCGCCGGGTTTTGCATCAAGTTTCGAGAAGTCGGCGATGCAGGTGAACAGTGAGTGAATGTCGCGCAGCAGCCCGATGCGGCTGCGGCGTTCGTTCTCGTCTTCCGACATCACCAGCACTTCGTCGAAGAAGCGGTCAATCGGTTCGCGCAGTTCAACCAGCGTGTTCAGCGCGCCGAGGTAGTCGCGCCGCCCGGCAAGGTCGTTGACGCGCCGGCGGCGGTCGCGGAACGCGCGCTGGAGGGCGCTTTCGGCGTCGTCGCCGGCGCCGCCGTTGGCGGCGGTCGCGGCATTCGCGGCGGGCGCGTCTTCGGCGGCGGCGGGCGCGTCGGCGGCGCCGTCTTTTTTCAGGATGTTGCGGATGCGCTTGTTGGCGAGGGTCAGACTGCCGGTCTGCGGCAGCGCCTTGAAATGCCGCACCGCGGCCAGGCGCGCGTCGAGGTCCAGCAGTTGCAGCGGGCGCACCGCCATCGCCGCGGCGATTTCGTCGGCGGCGCAGCCGCGTTCCAGGTAATGGCCGCGGATGCGGTCGAGCAGATAGCCGGGCAGGCGCGCGATGCCGTCGGGGTCGGGCAGTTCGCCATAAGCGCCGGCGGCGCGCGCAATCCAGTCGCCGAGGTCAAGGTCGAGTTGCTTTTCAAGGACGATGCGCACGACCGCGGCGCCGGCGCGGCGCAGGCCGTACGGGTCTTTGCTGCCGCTCGGCAGTTCGCCGGCGCCGACGATGCCGGCCAGCGTGTCGAGGCGGTCGGCCAGCGCCAGCAATGCGCCGGCGGCGGTCGGCGCGAGCGCGCCGCCGGCGCGGCGTGGCAGGCGGTGGCCGCTGATGGCCGCCGCCACCGCCCCGGATTCGCCGTCGGCCAGTGCGTAATAACGCCCGATGACGCCTTCCAGCGCCGGGTACTCGCGCACCATGTCGGTCGCCAGGTCGGCCTTGCACAGATGCGCCGCGCGCACCGCGTCTTCGGCGGGTGTGTTCAGTTGTTCGGCCAGGTGTTCGGCCAGTTGTCCGACCAGTTGTTCCAGCCGCCGCGTCTTGTCGGCGAGGCTGCCGAGTTTGCGGTGGAACAGGATGCCGCCGAGTTCCGGCAGGCGGCTTTCCAGCGTGCGTTTTTGGTCCTGGGCGAAGAAGAAGGCCGCGTCCGACAGGCGCGGCGCGACGACGCGCTCGTAACCGCGGCGGATGTTTTCGGGCGCGGCGCTTTCGATGTTGGCGACGGCGACGAAGTCGGGCAGCAATGCGCCGCCGGCGTCCGCCGTCGGGAAGAATTTCTGGTCGTGTTCCAGCACTTCAATGATGACCTCGGCGGGCAGCGACAGGAAAGACGGGTTGAAGCGCGCGGCGATGGCGGCGGGCCATTCGGTCATCGCGGTGACTTCGTCGAGCAGCGCGTCGCCGACCAGCGCGCGGCCTTCGGCGGCGCGTTCAACCTGCGCGGCGATGCGCCGCCGGCGTTTTGCAAACGACGCGATGACGCGGCCTTCGGTTTCCAGCGTGTCTTCCCAGGCGTCGGCGTCGCGCACCGGCAGCGGTTGCGGACAGTGCTGGCGGTGCCCGTGCGTGACGGCGCCCGCGCGCACGCCGAGCACGCGCACCGGCGCCGCCTCGCCGCCGTAGAGCGCCAGCACCCAGCGCACCGGGCGGATGAATTCGTGCGCCGCCGCGCCCCAGCGCATGCGCCTGCCGGCGGGAAGCGCTTGCAGCGCGGCGGCGATGTGGGCCTCCAGCAGTTCCTGCACGGCGGCGCCGGTCTCGCGGCGGCGCAGGCACAGGCGGTTGTCGTCCGAGACTTGCAGGTCTTCAAGCGCGACGCCGCAGGAGCGGGCGAAGCCGAGCGCGGCGGGCGTCGGCTGTTTGTGTTCGTCATAACACCGGTCAAGCGACGGGCCTTTGCGTTCGGTGACGCGCCCGGGGCCGCGTTCCGGCAGTTCGGCGATGTGCACGGCCAGGCGGCGCGGCGTGGCGAAGGGGGTTGTTTGCGCGAAGCGGAAGCCGTCGCGCTCAAAGGCGCCGGCGAGGGCCGCGGCGAACGCCTCGCCGAGGGCTTGCAGTTGCGGCGGCGGCAGTTCCTCGGTGCCGATTTCAACCAGCAGGCTGCGCGTGTTCATGCGGTGTCGCCGGGCGCCGCCGGCGGTTGTTGTTCGCCGGGTTCGCCGGCGGACTCGCTATACAAGCGCGCCACTTCAAGCGTCAGTTTGCGCGTTCTCAGGATGTAGCGCTGCCTTTCGGTTACCGAGACGGCGTGGCGCGCGTCAAGCAGGTTGAAGCAGTGCGACGCGATGATGGTCTGCTCGTAGGCCGGCAGCGCCAGTTTTTTCGCCAGCAGTTGGCGGCATTCGCGTTCGCATTCGTCAAAGCGGCGCGCGAGCACGGCGGTGTCAGCCTCGTCGAAGTTGTAGGCGGATTGTTCGGCTTCGTTGCGCCGGAACAGGTCGCGGTAGAGCACGCGCTCGCCGCCGTGTTGCGACCACACCAGGCCGAACACATCGTCCACCCCTTGCAGACCCATTGCGAGGCGCTCCAGCCCGTAGGTGATCTCGCCGGTGACCGGTTTGCATTCCTGCCCGCCGACCTGCTGGAAATAAGTGAACTGGCTGATTTCCATGCCGTTCAGCCACACTTCCCAGCCCAGCCCCCACGCGCCCAGTGTCGGCGATTCCCAGTTGTCCTCGGCGAAGCGGATGTCGTTTTGGCGCGTGTCAATGCCGAGCGCCTCAAGCGATGCCAAGTAGAGCGGCTGGATGTCGTCCGGCGACGGCTTCAGCACGACCTGGAACTGGTAGTAATGCTGGAGCCGGTTCGGGTTGTCGCCGTAGCGCCCGTCGGTGGGGCGGCGGCAGCCCTGCGCGAACGCGCAGCGCCACGGTTCGGGGCCGAGCGAGCGCAGAAAGGTCGCCGGGTGAAAGGTGGCCGCGCCCATCGGCAAATCGCAGGGCTGCACCAGCACGCAGCCCTGCTCCGCCCAGTAGTTTTGCAGGCGCAGCAGGGTTTGCTGGAATGTCGGGGGCTGGTCTTGCATCGGGGGGCGCCGGGCTGTCGCGCCTATTCTACCAGCGCCGGCGCGCCGGTGCAGGCTTTCGTGGTGGCCTGATTTTGCTCCCAAAAACCGCTTGTCCGCCGGGCGGATACCGTTCGTCGGAAATGGGCCGGCGGAGGCTTGACGGCGGGTTATTTTTGCCGCGGGCGGGTCGTTCTTTGCATTCTCCGTGTCAAATAAGGTTGCGGCCCGTCCTTCAACTTCGTGGATTTTTCAGATGTTTGTCATTCCGGTTATCCGCTACATCGTGCTGTTCTTTCTGCTCGGACTGTTTTGGGCGTTCGGCGACTGATTCGGCGGCTTGATGCGGCGGCCAGGGGCCGCGCCCGCCTTTGGCGGCGACGGCGCGGGCGGCGTCGGCGAACGCGCGGCGGTCAATGCCGCGCAGTTCAACGCGCGCGGCTTCGTCGTAGTGCGTGAAGTGGCGTTTCATCGAGCGCAGGTAGAGCGGGTCGTAGTGCTGCTCCAGCAGGCCGCGCACGAGGCCGGTGATGTCGCCGGCGTCGCGGCGTCGCAGCCATTCGCGGATGCGCGCCTCGCCGGCGTGTTCGGCGAGGCGCGCCAGCGTTTGTTCAAGCAGCCGCGGGTCATCCAGAAAATGGCGGTATTCCGACACCAGGAACGGCACGCGCAGGTCGAGGCTTGATTCAATGCGGATGCAGCGACTGCCGCGGATGGCGTCCGTCAGCGGCGTCGGCACATGCACCTTGCCGATGCGGCGGCTTTCGGCCTCGACATAGACCGGGCGGGCCGGGTCGAGGCCGCGCATCTCGCGGCACAGCAGGCTTTCAAACCAGCGTTGCGGCGGCTGTTCGCCGCCGGCGACTTCGCCCAGCACCGAGCCGCGGTGGCTGGCGAGGCCTTCGAGGTCGAGCGCCTGCTCGCCGTGTTCGCGCAGCACTTCCAGCAGGCGGCTTTTGCCGACGCCGGTGCGCCCGCACAGGACGCGGAAGTCGAGCGCCGCCGAACAGTCGGCGATGGCGGCGATGACCGCGCGCCGGTACGCCTTGTAGCCGCCGGGCAGTTGCTGCGCGCGCCAGCCGATGTTGTTCAGTACATGCACCATCGCGGCGCTGCGCGTGCCGCCGCGCCAGCAATAGACCAGCGGCTGCCAGTTGCGTTCGCGCGACTGCCAGTGCCGCTGCAGGTGGCGCGCGATGTTGGCGGCGACCCTGGCGGCGCCGCGCTTCTTCGCCTCGAACGGCGACACCTGTTTGTACACGGTGCCGACTTCGGCGCGTTCGTCGTCGTCGAGCACCGGGAAGTTCGCCGCTTGCGGGATGTGGTCCTCGGCGTACTCGGCGGGCGAGCGCACATCGAGGATTTCATCGAAGCGGTTGATTTGTGCTAATGTCCGTTGCTTGTCGAAGGTTGTCACGATGCTGCGCCACCCCTGTCAATTGACCGCATTGTCGCACGGCGGCGGATGCGGATGCAAAATTCCGTCTGCGACGCTGTCGCGCCTGTTGTCGCGGATTCCGGCGCAGGCGTCGGCGGCGCTGATGGTCGGCGGCGAGGGCGCGGACGACGCCGCCGTCTATCGTCTGGACGACGGCCGGGCGCTGGTTGCGAGCACCGACTTTTTCGCGCCGGTGGTGGACGACCCGTATGACTACGGGCGCATCGCCGCCGCCAACGCGCTTTCCGACATTTACGCGATGGGCGCGCAGCCGGCGCTGGCGCTGAACCTGACGGGCCTGCCGCTTGAGCGCGTCGGCGAGGACGCGGCGGGCGAGATTCTGAAGGGCGGCGTCGAGATTTGCGCGCAGGCCGGCGTTGTCGTCGGCGGCGGGCATTCGATTGCCGCGGTGGAGCCTTTTTACGGCCTTGCGGTGTTCGGCTTCGCGCCGACCGAACACATCAGAACAAACGCCGGCGCGCGCGACGGCGATGCGCTGGTGCTCGGCAAGCCGCTTGGCATCGGCGTGCTGGCCGCCGCGCTGAAAAAAGGCCGTCTCGGCGAGGCCGCCTACCGCGAGATGATCCGGTGGAGCGTGAAGTTGAACGACATCGGCGCGCATCTCGGCACGCTGGCGCCGGTGCACGCGATGACCGATGTGACCGGCTTCGGGCTGCTCGGCCACCTGCTGGAGGTTTGCCGGGCGTCGCGCGTGCGCGCACATCTGCAACTGGCCGACATTCCGCTGCTGGAAGACGCCGTCACACTGGCGCGCGACGGCATCGCACCCGGCGCCATGCAACGCAATTGGGACAACTGCCGTGATGCGGTGCGCCGGGACAGTTGCCGCGGCGAGGCGCGCCGGAATGATTGTCGTGATGCGGTGCGCGCGGACGCGCCGGACGATATCCGCCGCGCGCTGCTGACCGACCCGCAAACAAGCGGCGGCCTGCTGGTCGCCTGCGCGCCGGACGCCGCGTCGGAAGTGGTCGCCGAATTCCACCGCCGCGGCTTCAACCGCGCCGCGCGCATCGGCCATCTGGAAAAGGCCGCGGACGCCGGTATTGTGATTGGAGACTGATACAGGACTGCATGTTATTCGCCGGCCTGCGCGCCGGATGCTTGCGCGTCATACGCCCGCCTGAAAGGCGAACACGAAGCCCTGACCCGGGCCGCCGCCTCAAGGCAATGCACGCCATGACCTTGTTGTGCTAATATGCGGAGAACATCGCCTTTTGGCGGTGCCCGCCCCGTTGGTTGCCGGGGAAACAGCATGAAGTTGAAAGTCATCATC
>JAPPQC010000007.1 GCA_028817225.1 Gammaproteobacteria bacterium
CGGCGCGTGCATGGCGGTCTATATTGAAGACGGCGGCGCCAACGACGACGACGGCATTGTCAACGGCATCATCGTGGACCCGCTCGGCGTCCGCCGCGGCGCCGGCGTCGGCACCCGCCCCCACAGCGGCGTCTTTGACCCGCTCGCGCTGATGGTGTTGCTGTCGCTGCTCGCGCTGCCCGCCCGCCGCGCCGTTGCCCGCCGCGACACGGCAACGCGCGAATAACGCCGCGGGCAACAGCCTGTGAACCGGCCCGCGCGCCGCCCCTTCAATTCAATCCGGCGTTTCCGCCGGTATTCCCGCCGCCCGGCGGTATAATGTCCCTTCGGCTTTATCCGCACATGACAACAGATGACAGACATGCGAGAAACACCGCGCGGCGGCCTGTACCGGCCCGAATTTGAGAAAGACAACTGCGGCTTCGGCCTGATTGCCCAGATGGACGGGCGCGCCAGTCACTGGCTGGTGGCGACCGCGATTCAGGCGCTCGGGCGCCTGACCCACCGCGGCGCGGTCGCGGCGGACGGCAAGACCGGCGACGGCTGCGGGCTGCTGCTGAAAATGCCGGCGGACTACATGCGCGGCAAGGCGGCGCAGGCCGGTTTTTCGCTGCCGCCGGTGTTCGCCGCCGGCCTGGTGTTTCTGAACACCGAAGACGCGGCGGCGCGCCACGCGAGGAAAACGCTGGAACAGGCGCTGCAAGACGAGGGCCTGACGGTGGCGGGGTGGCGCGAAGTGCCGATTGAGCCGTCGGTGTGCGGCGAGGAGGCGCTGGCGACATTGCCGCGCATCGAGCAGGTTTTTGTCAACGGCCCCGCCGCCGGCAAGCGCGGCAACGGCGGCGGCGACAACGCCGACAACAACGCCGCCGACAACAGCGACCACAACGGCGACGACTTTGAACGCCGCCTGTTCATCGCGCGGCGGCGCGCCGAATGCGCGCTGGCGGCGTCCGACCCGGTGTTCTACATCGCCAGTTTGTCGGCGCGCACGCTGTCTTACAAGGGCCTGGTGATGCCGGACAACCTGCCGATGTTCTACGGCGACCTCAACGACGAGTCGCTTGAAACCTCGATTTGCGTCTTCCACCAGCGCTTCTCGACCAACACATGGCCGCAATGGCGCCTCGCGCAGCCTTTCCGCTTTCTCGCCCACAACGGCGAGATCAACACCATCTGCGGCAACCGCCACTGGGCGCAGGCGCGCGCGCACATCCTGCGCAGTCCGCACCTGCCCGATTTGTCGCAATGGCAGCCGCTGGTGTCGGCGGAAGGCTCCGATTCGTGCAGCCTCGACAACATGCTGGAAGTTTTGATGACGGGCGGCATGGACATCTTCCGCGCGATGCGCCTGCTGATTCCGCCGGCGTGGCAGAACGTAACCGACATGGACCCCGACCTGAAGGCGTTTTACGAATACAACACAATGCAGATGGAGCCGTGGGACGGCCCGGCGGGCATCGTGCTGACCGACGGCCGCTACGCCGCCTGCACGATGGACCGCAACGGCCTGCGGCCCGCGCGCTATGTCATCACCGGCGACCGCCACATCACGCTGGCCTCGGAAATCGGCGTCTATGACTACGCGCCGGAAGAGGTCACCGCCAAGGGGCGGCTGAAGCCGGGCGAGATGATGGCGGCGGACACGCGCACCGGCGAACTGCTGCTGCCCGCGGCCATTGACGAGCGCCTGAAAAACCGCCATCCGTACCGCCGCTGGCTCGACCGCCGCGTGCGCCGGCTGCCCGGCTTCACCGCCGGCGAGCCGCTCGTCGGCAAGCCGTTCGGCGACGCGCAACTGCTGGCGCACGAGAAGATGTTCGGCCTGTCGTTCGAGGAGAAAGACCAGGTGCTGAAGGTGCTGGCGCGCGCCGGCCAGGAGGCGGTCGGCTCGATGGGCGACGACACGCCGCTGCCGGTGCTGTCGCGCGAAGTGCGGTCGCTGTTCGACAACTTCCGCCAGCAGTTCGCGCAGGTGACCAACCCGCCGATAGATCCGCTGCGCGAGCGCATCGTGATGTCGCTTGAAACCTCGTTCGGGCGCGACGCCAACCCGTTCGAGGAATTGCCGGAACACGCCAGCCGCCTGCTGATTGACTCGCCGGTGCTGTCCGAATACAAGTTCGCCAAACTGCTTGAACAACGGGATTACCCGCACCGCGTCTTCAACCTGAATGCCGGCGAGGACGAAGACCTGCGCGGCGCCATCGAGCGCCTGTGCGACGAGGTTGCCGCCGCGGTGCGCGACGATGGCGTCGTGCTGGCGGTGCTGTCCGACCGCGGCATTGAGCGCGGCAAACTGCCGGTGCACAGCCTGCTCGCCTGCGGCGCCGTGCACCACCGCCTGATCGGCGACGGCCTGCGCTGCGACGCCAACCTCGTCATCGAGACCGGCTTTGCGCGCGACCCGCACCATTTCGCCGCGCTGATTGGCTACGGCGCCACCGCCGTTCACCCGTACCTGGCCTGCCAGAGCCTCGCCGGCATGCAGCGCAGCGGCGAGATTTCCGCCGACATCGCGCCCGACGCGCTGGCGACGGCGTTTCGCGCCGGCATCAACAAGGGGCTTTACAAGATCATCTCGAAGATGGGCATCTCGACCATCGCCAGTTACCGCGGCGCGCAGTTGTTCGAGATTGTCGGCCTGCACGACGAGGTCACCGACCTGTGTTTCAGGGGCACCGTCAGCCGCCTGCAGGGCGCGCGCTTCGCCGACCTGAAGGACGACCAGATGAAACTGGCGTGGCGGGCGTGGAACCTGAAAAGGCCGTTGCAACAGGGCGGGCTGCTGAAGTATGTGCACGGCGGCGAATACCACGCCTTCAACCCCGATGTCGTGCAGAGCCTGCACCGCGCCGTGCAGGGCGGCGACTACGGCGATTACAAGGTGTTCGCCGACCTCGTCAACCGGCGCCCGCCGATTGTTTTCCGCGACCTGCTGGAACTCCAGACCGCCGCGCAGCCGGTGCCGCTGGACGAAGTCGAGCCGGAGGCCGACATCGTGCGGCGTTTTGACACCGCCGGCATGTCGCTCGGCGCGCTGTCGCCGGAGGCGCACGAGGCGCTGGCCGAGGCGATGAACAGCCTCGGCGGGCATTCCAACTCCGGCGAGGGCGGCGAGGACCCGGCGCGCTTCAACACCGCGCGCTCGTCGAGAATCAAGCAGGTGGCGTCGGGGCGCTTCGGCGTGACGCCGCATTACCTGACGGACGCCGAGGTGCTGCAAATCAAGATCGCGCAGGGCGCCAAGCCCGGCGAGGGCGGGCAACTGCCGGGGCACAAGGTCAACGGCGTGATTGCGAAACTGCGCTACGCCAACGAGGGCATCGCGCTGATTTCGCCGCCGCCGCACCACGACATCTATTCCATCGAGGACCTCGCGCAGTTGATTTTCGACCTGAAGCAGGTCAACCCGAAGGCGCTGGTGTCGGTCAAACTCGTCGCCGAGGCCGGCGTCGGCACCATCGCCGTCGGCGTCGCCAAGGCCTACGCCGACCTGATCACGATTTCCGGCTACGACGGCGGCACCGGCGCCAGCCCGCTGACGAGCATCAAGTACGCCGGCGCGCCGTGGGAACTGGGGCTGCCGGAGACGCACCAGGCGCTGCGCGCCAACAACCTTCGCCACAAGGTGCGGTTGCAGACCGACGGCGGCCTGAAAACCGGGCTGGATGTCGTCAAGGCGGCGATACTCGGCGCCGACAGTTTCGGTTTCGGCACCGCGCCGATGGTCGCGCTCGGCTGCAAGTACCTGCGCATCTGCCACCTGAACAACTGCGCCACCGGCGTCGCCACGCAAAACAAGGTGCTGAGGCGCGACCACTTCATCGGCCAGGCCGGCATGGTCAGGAATTACTTTCTGTTCGTCGCGCGCGAGGCGCGCGAATGGATGGCGGCGCTCGGCGTGCGCAAACTCGAGGAGTTGATCGGGCGCACCGGCCTGCTGCGCGTCGCCGACGGGCGCAGCGGCAGGCGCGCCGCGCTCGACCTGTCGCCGGTGCTCGACGACGGCGGCGTCGCCGACGACAAGCCGCGCTTCTGCCGCGCGCCCGACAACCCGTCGTTCGACAAGGGCGAACTCGCCGAGCGCATGGTCGCCGACATGCGCGACGCCATCGCGCACAAGCGCGGCGGCGAGTTCCGCTACGACATCGCCAATGTCAACCGCTCCATCGGCGCGCGCGTCTCCGGCGAGGTCGCGCGCCATCACGGCAACGACGGCATGGCCGGCGCGCCCGTCAAAATCCTGCTGAAGGGAACCGCCGGGCAGAGTTTCGGCGCGTGGAACGCCGGCGGCGTGCACCTTCACCTGGAAGGCGACGCCAACGATTATGTCGGCAAGGGCATGGCCGGCGGCGAGATTGTGATTCGCCCGCCGCGCCGCGCCGCCACCGCGTCGCGCGACACGACCATCGTCGGCAACACCTGCCTCTACGGCGCCACCGGCGGCAAACTGTTCGCCGCGGGCTGCGCCGGCGAGCGTTTCGCGGTCAGGAATTCCGGCGCCGTCGCCGTCGCCGAGGGCCTCGGCGACCACGGCTGCGAGTACATGACCGGCGGCGTCGTCGCGGTGCTCGGCGCCACCGGCCTGAACTTCGGCGCCGGCATGACCGGCGGCATCGCCTGGGTGCTCGACCTGCACGACGCTTTCAGCGACTGCTACAACCACGAACTGGTCGAGACTTTCCGCATGAATGTCGAGGGCATGGAACGCCAGCGCAACTATCTGTATTCACTGCTCGCGCACTACGCCGACAAGACCGGCAGCGACTGGGGGCGGCAGGTGGCGGACGACTTCTCCGCCTACCTGTCGCGCTTCTGGCTGGTGAAGCCGAAAGCCGCCGAACTCGGCGCCCTGATGGCGAGCCTGATGCGGGCCGCCTGACGCGCCCGCCGCGCGCGATGCCCGGCAGAATCCCCGCCGCGTTCATTGACGGCCTGCTGGCGCGGGTTGACATCGTCGAGGTGATCAACCGCTATGTGCCGCTGCAACGGCGCGGCAGGGAGCATGTCGCCTGCTGCCCGTTTCACGACGAGAAAACGCCGTCGTTCAAGGTCAACGCCGACAAGCAGTTCTACCACTGCTTCGGCTGCGGCGCCGGCGGCAGCGTGATTCAGTTCTTGATGGAGCACCAGCGCATGCAGTTCGTCGAGGCGGTCGAGACGCTGGCCGAGCAGTGCGGCCTTGAGGTGCCGCGCGAGGGCGGCGGCGGTTCGTCGCGCGACACGGCGCGCTTCAAGAAACTGCTCGGCGCGCTGGACCGCGCGGCGCGCTATTACCGCGCGCAACTCGGCGACCACATCGAGGCGGCCAACTACTTCCGCTCGCGCGGCCTGTCGCCGGAAACGCAGGCGGCCTTCGGCCTGGGCTACGCGCCGCCCGCCTCCGGCCACCTGAGGAAATGCTTCGGCGCCGACTACGACGAGGCGCTGCTGCTGGAGGCGGGCCTGCTGTCGAAGGGCGAGCGCGGCGCGTACGAGCGCTTCCGCGACCGCGCGATGTTCCCGATCCGCGACGGGCGCGGGCGCACCATCGCCTTCGGCGGGCGCCTGCTGCCCGGGCGCGAGGGCATGGCGAAGTATCTGAACTCGTCGGAGAGTCCGCTGTTCAGGAAACGCGAGACGCTCTACGGCCTGTATGAACTGAAACAGGCGCGCGGCTTCGACCGCGTCGTCGTCGTCGAGGGCTACATGGATGTCGTCTCGCTGGCGCAGCACGGCGTGCGCAACGCGGCGGCGACGCTCGGCACCGCGACGACGCGCGCGCAGGTGCAGGCGCTGTTCCGGATAACGCCGCACATCGTCTTCTGTTTCGATGGCGACCGCGCCGGCGGCGAGGCCGCGGCGCGCGCCGCCGAACAGGCGCTGCCGGTGTTCAGCGACGGGCGCGAGATGACCTTCATGTTCCTGCCGGAAGGCCACGACCCGGACAGTTTCGTGCGCGACAACGGCGGCGATGCGTTCGCCGCCGCCGGCGGCGACGCGCTGCCGCTGGCGGCGTTTCTGTTTCGCCACCACGGCGCCGGGCTGGATTTGTCCGACCCGGCGGCGGCGGCGGTGCTGGTCAGCAGGCTGAAGCCGCTGATCGGGCAGTTGCCGCGCGGCGGCGTGTTCCGCGATTTGATGTTCGGGCAACTGGCGGAGAAGATCGGCGTGTCCGCCGACAGCCTGAAAAACGCGCCGTCGCAGGCGAAGCCGGCGGCGCCGGCGCGCCGCGCCGCGCCGCGCACCGGCGGCGGCGTGCGCTATTCAAGGATACGCATCGCCGTGCGCTCATTGCTTGAGCAGCCGCAACTGGCCGAGGCCGGTGAGTGGGATGAACTCGCGCTGGACACCGGCGACATTCGCCGCCTTGACGAACGCGGCGCGCGGCTGCTCGCCGACCTCGTCGAGAACATCAGACAGCACAAGCCGGCGACGACCGCCGGCGTGCTTGAACTGTACCGCGACACCGGCGAGGAACAGGCTTTCCGGCGGCTGCTGGCGGAACCGGCGGCGGCGGAGGTGGACCGCAAAAGCGAGTTTCTGGGCGCGATGAACCGCCTTGAAAAAGACCTGGAGGCGCAGGGCATCAAGCGCGAAATCGCCGAACTGGCGGCCAAAAATGCCCCCGATGAAAGCGACCGCCGCCAACTCGGGCAATTGCAGACGAGACTGCTCGCGCTGAAAAAAGCCTGAAGCGTGATAAAATGACCTGTTACCGCTCAATTTGAGGCAACGGGAGGAGACCATGGCCGCAAGCAGGAAAACACAGTCGGGACTGAACAAGGACCTGATCGCCAAGGGCAAGGATCAGGGCTTTCTGACCTACACCGAGGTCAGCGATCATCTGCCGGAAGACATTGTTGATCCGGATCAGATTGAAGACATCATCCGGATGATCAACGACATGGGGATTAAGGTCCTCGAAAAGGCGCCCGCCGACAACCTGTTGATGTCCGAGGAGGCGGCGGACGACCTGGCGACCGAGGAGGCCGCCGTGCTGCTCGCCAATGTCAGCAGCGAGATTGGCCGCACCACCGATCCGGTGCGGATGTACATGCGCGAGATGGGCACCGTCAACCTGCTTGACCGCAAGGGCGAGATCAAACTGGCCAAACGCATCGAGAGCGGCCTTGACGAAGTGCTGAAAGAACTCAGCCGCTTCCCGCCCGCCGTCGCGCTGCTGCTGGAGTGCTACGACCTCTACCGCAAGGGCGAGTTGAAACTGGAGGACATCTTCACCGGCTTCTGGCTGGAGGAGGAATGCGAGGAGGGCCAGGAGGACGTCTATGTGCAGGGCGAAAACCCGGACTACGACGACACCGAGTTCGACCTCGACGAGATCGAGGAGCACTTCGGGCGGATGCGCGAACTGCACCGGCGTTCGCTGACGAAGGGCGCGCGCCGCTATGAAAGCGTCTATCAGCCGCTGTGCGATGAAATCTCGAAGTTGTTCCTGGAGATGAAACTGACGCCGAATGTGCGCGACCTGCTGGTCGAGAACCTGCGCCAGGCCGTGACCAGGGTTCGCAGCAGCGAGAAGATTCTCCTCAGCATCTGCCTGCACCGGGCGCGGATGCCGAAGCAGTATGTCAACGAGCAATTCAGGGGCAGCGAGGCCGACCCGGAATGGTTTGACCGCCACACCTGGTCGCGCTCGAAATACCGCAAGGGCCTGAAGCCGCACGAGGATGTGTTCCTGAAAGAGCAGGCCAAGTTGCGGGTGCACACCGAGGCCGCCGGCATGGACGTCGCCGGAATCAAGGAAGTCCACCGCCGCGTGCTGACCGGCAAGGCCAAGGCGCGCCGCGCCAAGAAGGAAATGGTGGAGGCCAACCTGCGGCTGGTGATTTCCATCGCCAAGAAATACACCAACCGCGGCCTGCAGTTTCTCGACCTGATTCAGGAGGGCAACATCGGCCTGATGAAGGCGGTGGACAAGTTTGAATACCGCCGCGGCTACAAGTTCTCGACCTACGCGACCTGGTGGATACGCCAGGCGATTACGCGCTCCATCGCCGACCAGGCGCGCACCATCCGCATTCCGGTGCACATGATCGAGACCATCAACAAGTTCAACCGCCTGACGCGGCGCATGGTGCAGGAGATGGGGCGCGAGCCGAAGCCGGAGGAACTGGCGCAGCGGCTTGAAATGGCCGAGGACAAGGTGCGCAAGGTGCTGGAGGTGACGAAGGAGCCGATTTCGCTGGAGACGCCGGTGGGCGACGACGAGGATTCGCAACTCGGCCACTTCATCAACGACGAGACGACGCAGGCGCCGGACGAGGCCGCCTATTCCGACGCGCTGAAGGACAAGATGCGCGACTTGCTGGCGTCGCTGACGCCGCGCGAGGCGCAGGTGCTGCGCATGCGCTTCGGCATCGACATGAACACCGACCACACGCTGGAGGAGGTCGGCAAGCAGTTTGATGTGACGCGCGAGCGCATACGCCAGATTGAGGCCAAGGCCCTCAGGAAACTGCGCCACCCGACGCGCTCGGAAGTGCTGCGCGGCTTTCTCGGGCCGGACTGAAATCGCGCCGCGACGGGGCCTGTAGCTCAGCTGGTCAGAGCGGGGGACTCATAATCCTTAGGTCGCAGGTTCGAGTCCTGCCGGGCCCACCAGTCGCCGAGACGATGGCCGCGCCGCCGCAGTGCCATCAATCTGTCATATTTCCGCCACATTTCTGCCACATTCGCGGCGTATAAATCGCGCCGTGGATTCAAGGACCATCAACATCATCAACACCCGGGAGGATTTGATATGAGGAACCGGATTGCCCGGATCACCTGCTGCGTGATGGCCGCGCTGCTGTTGGGCGGCCAGGCCCTCGCCAGGGAGCAGATCAACATCGTTGGCTCTTCGACCGTCTATCCGTTCGCGACCGTGGTCGCCGAGCGTTTCGGCCAGTTTGGCAAGTTCAGGACGCCGAAAGTGGAGGCCACCGGCTCCGGCGGCGGCCTGAAACTGTTTTGCGCCGGCACCGGCCTGGAAACGCCCGACATCGCCAATGCGTCGCGCAGAATCAAGCAGAACGAAGTGGACACCTGCCGCCGCAACGGCGTGACCGGCATTGTCGAGGTGAAAGTCGGCTACGACGGCATCGTCATCGCCAACACGAGGGACGCCGCGCGCATGGAACTGACGCTGAAAGACCTCTACCTGGCGCTGGCCGCGATGGTGCCGAACCCGGACGGTTCGGAGTCGTTCGTCGCCAACCCCCACAAGAAGTGGAGCGAAGTCAACGCCGCGCTGCCGGCGACCGGCATCGAGGTGCTCGGCCCGCCGCCGACTTCCGGCACCCGCGACGCCTTCGTCGAACTGGCGCTGGAAGGCGGCTGCAAGCAGTTCAACTGGATCAAGAAGATGAAAAAGACCGACAAGCGCACCTACAAGGCGCGCTGCCACACCATCCGCGAGGACGGCGCCTACATCGAGGCCGGCGAGAACGACAACCTGATTGTGCAGAAACTGAATGTCAATCCCGACGCCCACGGCGTGTTCGGCTTCAGTTTTCTCGACAGCAACCTCGACACGATGCAGGGGGCCGTCGTCAACGGCGTCGAGCCGGCCTTTGACGCCATCGCCGCCGGCGATTACCCGGTGGCGCGCGCGCTGTACTTCTATGTGAAGAAGGCGCACATCGGCAAGGTGCCGGGCCTGGCCGGGTATGTCGAGGAATTCATCAGCGACCGCGCCTCGGGCGCCGAGGGCTACCTCGCCGACAAGGGCATGATTCCGCTGTCCCCCGCCGAACGGCGCGAGATGCTGCCCGCCGTCAGAAACCGGCAGCCGCTGGCCGAGAAACTCTGAGTCTGCTCTTCGTTACAAATCGAAGGCGATGCTGATGCCGGCCCAGGTCTCGTCGCCGAGGATGCGTTCTTCGCGGCGTTGTCTTTTGATGTCCTCGCCGCGGAAAGACTGCGAGATATAGAAGCCGAGTTCGGCGTTGTCCGACAGCGGCATGGCGCCGTGCAAGCCGAATTCCACATAGTCCATGCCGTCGTGTTCCGGCGTCGAGTAGCCGTAGTCAAAGGCGACGGAGACATACGGCGACAGCCCGACCGGGCCGGCCTCAATGGCGTTTTCGCCGGACAGCGTCATCAGCAACTGGCTGCCGCTGCCGCCGCCTTTGGCCTGTTCGGCGTCGGTGGACATCAGCCATTCGGCGGAGGCGGTCATCCAGTCAAGGCCCTCCCAGGTGACGGCCAGCACCAGTTCGTTGTCGTCCCTTTCGCCGTGCCCCTCGGTCGGGTGGAAATGCAGCCAGATATACGAAAAATCGACATGGAAGTCGCCCCATTGGTGGCCGATGCCCGCGTACAGGTTGGTCTCCTGGTAGCGTTTGCGGTCGCCGAAGGCGGCCCAGGCGCCGGCATAGAGGCCCGTCTCGGACTCGACCGTCAGTTCCAGCGTGGACACGCCGCCCTTTTCAAGGTTTTCGCGCGCCTGCGTGATGTACTTGGAATGCCAGCCGGCTTCAAGGGTGGCCGAAAGGCCGTCCGGAAGGGCCGCGCCGGAAGCGGTGGTGGCCGCCGCCAGCAACAAGGCCGCGACAGCGGCGGGCACAAACATTTTTTTCTTTTCCCGTGGAAACATGTTCATTCTCCTTAAACTATGTTGAGCAATAAGTTCCGCTTGTTCAGCGGAAAGGACTTGTCAAGTTTTGGGAATGAACTAAAGCGGCCCCGCAACAGGCCGCGCATACTACTTATTCGCCAAAGACTTGTCAAGGGGGTTTCATACGGCGCCACACAAAGAAAAGGCCGCCCGAAGGCGGCCCTTGCAGCCAGTGCAACTGATATCTGGCACATGAAACATACTCAAGGGAAGAAAACGAGTTTGAGTATTCCCGCAGCCATGGCAATTATAAGAGGGGCCACAAACACGGACAGGGTCCATTTGATGACGGTTAAATCGCCCTCCACCCTGCCGATTCGCTCCATGGCTTCGCCGTGCAGTTTGTGCATCTCCGCCCTGGTTGGCATGTGACTCGTGCGCTCTCGCAGAACCTCCACTGTGGCTGCTGTCTGGTTCACGCGCTCTTGCAGAACATCCATGCGTTCCATGGCCGTCGAATGCAACTCGTCCATCCGCGTCATGGCTTCGCCGTGCAGTTTGTACATCTCATCCCTGGTTGCCATGTGACTTATTTTCTCCATGGCTTCGCCATGCAGTTTGTCCATTCGCCCCATGGCTTCCCCGCGCAGGTTGTTCATCTGCTCCCTGGTTGCAAGGTGGTTCATGCGTTCCTGCAGAACTTCCAGTTGCGGATGGGGCGCCATGATGGGCTCCACCTTTTCAGTGAGCGGCCCGACTTTGCGGTGCTGGCCGGGCAGCGGTTTCTTTTTTTGCGTCGTCATCATTGGATGTCCTCCAAACAAGGTTCAAGATTTATCGAGAACCCAATTTGGAGGAGTTTGCAAGGCTTGGCGCACGCCAGCCGAC
>JAPPQC010000008.1 GCA_028817225.1 Gammaproteobacteria bacterium
GTCGTTTCCGTTTGAGGCGCCGCCGGCGCCGGTCGAGCACGATTATCTGGGCGACATCGTGCTGGCCGCGCCGGTCGTCGCGCGCGAGGCGCGGCGCGACGACAAGTTGCTGAAAAGCCATTGGGCGCACCTGTTTGTGCACGGCCTGCTGCACCTGCACGGCTACCGCCACGACACCGCCGCCGCCGCCGCGCGGATGGAGGCGCGCGAAAGCGGAATCATGCGGCGCCTGGGGTTTGCCGACCCGTGGCAGACGGAGCAGGCCGGGCAAACAGGGCAGGCCGGCCAAGCAGGACAGGCCGGGCAGACCCGGCAAACAGGGCAGTCGGGGCAAATGGGGCAGGCGCAGCCACACGCGCAGCGGCGCGGCGGCGAATGAACGCCGGCAACAATGGCGGCGGCGGCGCGCAGCCGTCGTTCATCACGCGCCTGTGCGAGCGGCTGCGGATGGTGTTCGTCAAGCACCCGGACGAGGTGCGGCGCATTGGCCGCCTGCTGGAGAACCACTCCGGCGCCGACATGCTGCAGAAGATGGAGCGCCTCGCGCAGGTCGGCGAAATGCAGGTAAGAGATGTCATGATACCCCGCTCGCAAATGGTTGTTGTATCGCATGAAATGAGCCTTGACGATTTGCTCGGCATCGCCATTGAAAGCGGCCATTCGCGCTTCCCGGTCATCGGCGACAGCCCGGACGATGTGCGCGGCGTGCTGCTGGCGAAAGACCTGCTGCGCTGCCTGCGGCGCGACGACGCGCCGGGCTTTGAAGACTACATCCGCAAACACACGGTGGTGCCGGGGAGCAAGCGCCTTGATGTGCTGCTTGATGATTTCCGCAGGAACCGCAGCCACATGGCCATCGTCGTGGACGAATACAGCGGCACCGCCGGGCTGGTCACGATTGAGGATGTGCTGGAACAGATTGTCGGCGACATCAGCGACGAGCACGACGCCGCCGAAGACCAGTACATCTACGACCACGGCGGCGGCAGTTACGCGGTGAAGGCGCTGATGCCGCTGGAATTTTTCAACGATTACTTCCAGGCCGGCCTTGAATCAAAGGGTGCGGACACCGTCGGCGGCCTGATCATCGAGGCGCTCGGACGGATGCCGGAACGCGGCGACACCGCCGCAATCGGGCCGTTCCGGTTTGAGGTGCTGCATGCGGACAGCCGGCGCGTGCACCTGCTGGCGGTCGAGAAGGAAAAGGCGGCCTGACGGCGCCGATGGCCATCGCGCACATCGTGTCCGGCGCGCTCGGCGTGCTGCTGGTCGCCGCGTTCGCGCCGTGGTCGTGGTATCCGCTGGTCGTCGCTGTGCCGGCGGTGCTGCTGGTGCTGTGGTTGCGGTCGCCGCCGGCGCGGGCTTTCTGGCAGGGTTACTGGTTCGGCGCCGGTTATTCCGGCGCCGGCGCCTACTGGGTTTATTACAGTCTGCATGATTTCGGCCAGGCTGCGGCGGCGTTCGCGGTTTTCGCCGTCGTCGTCATGGTCGCGGTGCTGGCGCTGTATTACGCGCTGCTGGCGTGGGCGGTCGCACGCTACGCCAACCGCTGCCGCTGGCAGGCGGCGCTGCTGTTCTACCCGGCGGCGTGGGTTGTCGCCGAATGGCTGCGTAGCGTGCTGTTCAGCGGTTTTCCGTGGAACCTGCTGGGACAGGCGCTGGTCGGCACGCCGTGGAGCGGCGTGCTGCCGGTGTTCGGCGTGTTCGGCGCCGGTTGGCTTGCGGTTTTTTGCGCCGGCACAGTGGTTTGCGTCGTGTTTTGCAGTGTTCGCGTCAAGTGGGCCGCCTCGGCGCTGCTGGCGGCGCTGCTGGCCGCCGGCGCCGCCGCCGGCGCGCGCGACTGGACGACGCCGCGCCCCGGCGGCGCCGGCGTCGCGCTGGTGCAGGGCAACATCCCGCAGTCGCTGAAATTTGACCGCGGCTATTTGCGGCGCCTGTTCAGGACCTACCGCTCGCTGAGCGAGCCGGTCATCGGCAGGGAGGTCATCCTGTGGCCGGAAACGGCGCTTCCGGTGTATTCGGCGCGCGCCGAGAAGATGTTTCCCGGCCAACTGCGCCGCCGCCTCGACGCCGCCGGCAGCGAGTTGCTGACCGGCATTTTTCACAGGGACAGCGCCGGCGGCGCGGCCTACAACAGTTTGCTGAACCTGTCCGACGGCTCCTACTACCACAAGCGGCGGCTGGTGCCGTTCGGCGAGTACCTGCCGCTGCGCGGTTTGTTGGAGTTGTTCCGCCGCTTTGTTATCATTCCGATGTCGGATTTGAGCGCCGGCGCAGGGCCTCCGCTGATGCGGGTCGGGCGGCACACCGCCGGGGTTTCGATTTGCTACGAGGTCGCGTTCGGCGGCGACATCGCCGACGCCCTGCCGCAGGCGGACTACCTGATCAATGTCAGCAACGATTCCTGGTTCGGGGATTCGCCGGCGCCGTTCCAGTTGCTGCAGATGGCGAGGGTGCGCGCGGCGGAAAACGGGCGTTACCTGGCGCGCGTGACCAGCACCGGCATTTCGGCGATTATTGATGACAAGGGCGAAGTCGTGGACAGCATCGGACTCTTCCAGCGCGGCGTCGTGGACGGCGTTGTGCGTCTTCGCGGCGGCATGACGCCGTACAGCCGCTGGCGCGACCGGCCCGTGCTCGGCGCGTCGCTGGCGTTTCTGCTGCTGTCGCTCGTGCCGGCGGTGCGCCGCGGCGCCGGGAACGATGCCTGACACAACCGCCGTCATTCTGAGCGGCGGCTCCGGCACGCGCCTGTGGCCGCTGTCGAGAACCCACTTCCCGAAGCAGTTCATCCCGCTGATGGGCGGGCGCAGTCTGTTCGCCGGCGCGCTCGACCAGGCGCGGCGGCTCGGCTGCGCGCGGGTCATCGTCGTCTGCAACGAGGCCCACCGCTTTTTCGCCGTCGCCGAACTGCGCGCCGCCGGCATCAAGGACTGCCGCGTGCTGATTGAGCCGGTCGCCCGCAACACCGCGCCGGCGACGGCGCTGGCGGCGCTGGCGCTTGGGGAATGCGGCGGCGGCCCGATGCTGGTGCTGCCGTCCGACCACTGCATCGCCGACCGCGCCGGCGCCGGGCGTTTCGCCGACTGCGTCGCCCGCGCCACCGCCGCCGCCGCGCGCGGCCTGCTGGTTACTTTCGGCATCCGGCCCGCGTGGGCCGAGACCGGCTACGGCTACATCATCGCCGGCGAGACGCTGGACGACGGCGTTTGCAGGGTCGCGCAATTCACCGAAAAGCCCGGCCTTGAGCAGGCGCGCGCCTACGCCGCCCGGCGCGACTGCTACTGGAACAGCGGCCTGTTTTTGTTCGAGGCGAAGACCGTGCTGGCGGAACTCGGGCGCCACGCGCCGGCGCTGCTCGAGGCCTGCGCCGGGGCGTGGCGTGGGCGCGAGTCCGACCGCATTCAGGGCACCCCGGTCGAGCGCGTGGACGGCGCGCGTTTCGCCGCCGGCCCCGACATCTCGATAGACTACGCGGTGATGGAAAAGACCGACAGCGCCGCCGTCGTGCCCGCCGACATTGAATGGTCGGACCTCGGTTCGTGGGAGGCGTTCGCGCAAATCATCGGGCGCGACGACGGCGGCAACGCGGTCGTCGGCGACGCCGTGCTGGAGGATTGCCGCGACAACATGGTGCATGCATCCGGGCGCCTGGTCGCGGCGGTCGGCGTCCGCAATCAGGTCATCGTCGAGACGCCGGACGCGGTGCTGGTCGCCGACCGCGCGCACAGCCAGTCGGTCAGGAATCTGGTCGCGCGCCTGCGCGAGCGCCGCCGCCCGGAAGCCGACTGGCACCGGAAAGTCCGCCGTCCGTGGGGTTCCTACGAGAGCGTGGACAACGGCGAGGGTTTTCAGGTGAAACGCATCATCGTCGCGCCGGGGCAGTGCCTGTCGCTGCAACGCCACCGCCGCCGCTCGGAACACTGGGTCGTCGTCCGCGGCGAGGCCCGCGTGACGCTCGGCGACGAGGTGCTGGCGCTCGGCCCGAACCAGTCGGTCTGCATTCCGATCGGCGTCAAGCACCGCCTGGAGAACCCCGGCGGCGAGCCGCTGCACCTGATTGAGGTGCAGTGCGGCGACTACCTCGGCGAAGACGACATTGAACGTTTTGAGGATGTCTATGGCAGAACCGGAAAATCCTGAGACCGGCGCCTACGACGCGCGCGAGACCGAGCGCATCGCGCAGGCGTACTGGGACGAGCACCGCTGCTTTCGCGCGGTGCGCGACGACGCGCGCGAGAAGTTCTACTGCCTGTCCATGTTTCCGTACCCCAGCGGGCAACTGCACATGGGGCATGTCCGCAACTACACCATCGGCGATGTCATCAGCCGCTACCAGCGCATGCTCGGCAAGAATGTGCTGCAACCGATGGGCTGGGACGCTTTCGGCCTGCCCGCCGAGAACGCCGCGCGCGACGGCGGCATCGCGCCGCAGCAATGGACCGCGAACAACATCGCGCAGATGAAAAGCCAGTTGAAGCGCCTCGGCTACGCCTACGACTGGGAGCGCGAGTTCGCCACCAGCGAGCCACACTATTACCGCTGGGAGCAGTGGTTTTTCACGCGGCTGTTCGACAGGGGGCTGGCCTACCGCAGCGAGTCGTGGGTCAACTGGGACCCGGTGGACGAGACCGTGCTCGCCAACGAACAGGTGATTGACGGGCTTGGCTGGCGTTCCGGCGCACGCGTCGAGCGCAGGAAAATACCGCAGTGGTTCCTGCGCATCACCGATTACGCCGACCAACTGCTCGACGACCTCGCGCAACTGGACGAATGGCCGGAGCGGGTGCGGCAGATGCAGCGCAACTGGATTGGGCGCTCGCGCGGCGTCGAGATTCGCTTTGACCTGGACGGCGCCGGCGCCGGAAACGACGCGCTGACGGTGTTCACGACGCGCCCGGACACGCTGATGGGCGCGACCTATGTCGCGCTCGCCGCCGAGCATCCGGCGCTGGACAGCCGCCTTGATGCCGACCCGGCGCTGGCCGAATTCGTCGCCGAATGCCGCCGCAGGCCGACCGCCGAGGCCGAGATGATGACGCGCCCGAAGCGCGGCGTGGATACCGGCCTGCGCGCCGTGCATCCGCTGAGCGGCGAGGCGCTGCCCGTGTGGTGCGCGAATTTCGTGCTGATGGAATACGGCTCCGGCGCGGTGATGTCGGTGCCGGCCCACGACCGGCGCGACTGGGAATTCGCCCGCGCCAACGGCCTGCCGCTGCGCCAGGTTGTCCGCCCGGCGGACGGCGCCGCCGTGGACCTCGAGTGCGGCGCGTTCACCGACAAGGGCATCCTCTGCAATTCCGGGCACTACGACGGCATGGATTTTGAGGCCGCGTTCGACGCGATTCTCGCCGACCTGAAGGCCGCCGGGCGCGGCGGCGAATGCATCCAGTACCGGCTGAAGGACTGGGGCGTGTCGCGCCAGCGCTACTGGGGGGCGCCGATTCCGGCGCTCTACGACAACGGCGAGTGCCGGATGGCCGGCGACGATGAATTGCCGGTCGAGTTGCCGGCGCAGCCGGGTTCCGGCGTGCTGCCGCTGGCGCAGTTGCCCGGCTTTCGCAACGCCGGCGCCGGCGCCGGCGGGCGCGAGGTCGTGCGCGAGACCGACACCTTCGACACCTTCTTTGAGTCAAGTTGGTACTATGTGCGTTTCGCCTGCGCCGCCGGCGCCGCCGCCATCCCCGACGACGAGGCCGCCTACTGGCTGCCGGTGGACCACTATGTCGGCGGCATCGAGCACGCGGTGCTGCACCTGCTTTACGCGCGCTTTTTCTACAAGTTGATGCGCGACTTCGGCCTCGTCGAGGGCGACGAGCCGTTCAAACGCCTGCTGACCCAGGGCATGGTGCTGAAGGACGGCGCCAAGATGTCGAAGTCGCGCGGCAACACCGTGGATCCGGCGGCCTACATCGAGCGCTACGGCGCCGACACCGTGCGCCTGTTCATGATGTTCGCGGCGCCGCCGGAGCAGGCGCTGGAATGGTCGGACTCCGGCGTCGAGGGCGGCCACCGTTTTCTGAAGCGCTTCTGGCGCCAGGTGACGGCGCACTGCCGTATGCGCTCGCAGCCGCCGCCGCGCGCGCGCGCCGACGCCGCCGCGTGCCGCGAAATGCGCCGCCGGATTCACGCGACCATCGCCAAGGTCGGCGACGATTACGCGCGCCGCCTGTCGTTCAACACGGCGATCGCCGCGAACATGGAACTGGGCAACGCGCTGGCGCGTTTCGCCGCCGCCGCCGGCGACAGCGCCGAGGGGCGCCGCATCCTGACCGAGGGCTACGAGAGTATTGTTAAAATGATGGCGCCGGTGACGCCGCACATCATGCACTGCCTGTGGCGCCGCCTCGGGCACGAGACGCCGCTGGTGGACTGCGCCTGGCCGCAGGCCGACGAGCGGGCGATGAGCGCGGAGCGCTGCGAGATTGTCGTCCAGGTCAACGGCCGGCTGCGCAGCCGGCTGCAACTGCCCGCCGGCAGCGGCCGCGGCGCGGTCGAGGAACAGGCGCTGGCCGATGAAAAAGTGCGCCGATTTGTCCACGGGAGGGAAATTGTCAAGACCATTCATGTCGAGAACAAACTCGTCAATTTTGTCGTTCGCTGACGGTGTGCGCCGGGCGTCGGAAGTAGCGCCGGCGGCGGGAGCAGCGTCAGTGCCGCCGGCGCCGCAAATGGCGTCGGCGGCGCAGGTAGCATCGGCAGCAGGGGTGGCTCCGGCAGCACGATTGGCTTCGGCAGCACGGGCGGCGCCGACAGCGCGACTGGCGTCGGCGGTGCTGGCGGCGGTCATCGGCCTGTCGCTGCTGGCCGGCTGCGGTTACCGGCTGGGCGACGGCACGGCGCCCGGCGGCGAGGCGATTCCGGCATCGCTGGCGCGCCTGTCGCTTGAGGGCATGAAGCGTCATGCGCCGCTGCGCCAGGCGCTGAAATCGGCGCTGCGCGCGCACGGCGTCGAGATTGTCGCGCCGGTGCGGGCGCCGGCGCGGCTGGTCGTCGGCGGCGAGCAAATCTCGCAGCGCCCGGTCGTCATCGGCGACGACGCCAAGACGCGCGAATATCTGCTGACCGCGGTCGTCGAGTTTTCGGTCCGCGGCAGCGGCGGCGTGCTGCTTGAAAAGCAGCGCGTCGAGTCCGCCGGCAGTTATCTGTACGACGCCAAAAGGCCGCAGGTTGGCGACAGCGAGCGCGAAAGAACCTTGCAGCACATTCGCCGCGACCTGGCGCGCCGGATCATCGGGCGCCTCGCCGCGCCGGGCGCGCCCGCCGGGGGCTGACGATGGAGTCCATCCGGCTGTCCGACCGCCTGGTCGGCGAAATCATCGAAACGCTGCGGCGCCATGAACCGGCGTGTGACGACCCGCTGCTTGCGTCGCAATACCTGACCGCCGTGGTCGGCTACCTGCTCGCGTCGCATTCGGCGGCGGCGGCGGAAAAGGAGCAGATTCTGGACGAATTGGCGCACTTTCTGCGCCATGTGTACAGCGACCTCAGCCGCGCGCAGCCGCAACAGCCGCAGGAAGCGGTCGGCGTCTGGGAACCGCCGGAGTGACGATGCCGGTTTCGGCGCCGCGCCGGATTGTGTTCGCATTGGCGTCGCTGCTGGCGGTGTCGCAGCCGGTCGCCGCCGGCCTGATTGTTTCGCTGGAAGGCGATTTCATTCAGGGCGGGCTGGTTCGCGGGCGCGTCGCGCCTGACGCCGGGGTTTCTCTCGACGGCGAGCGCGTTCGCGTCGCGCGCGACGGGCGCTTTGTCATCGGTTTCGGGCGCGATGCGGCGGCGCGTTTCGTGCTGCGGGCGGTGGCGCCGGACGGCCTCGCCGAGGAGCGTGTTCTGGCGGTGGAACAAAGGACTTACGAAGTGGAGCGGATCAACAATCTGGACGCCGACAAGGTCAATCCGCCGCCCCACGCCTTCCGGCGCATCCGCGACGAAAGGCGCCTGATTGCCCAGGCGCGGCGTCGCGCCCTTGACCACGCCGACTGTTTCGGCGGGTTTTTGTGGCCGCTGAAAAACCGGATTACCGGCGTCTATGGCAGCACGCGCATTCTCAACGGCGAGCCGCGCAGCCCGCATTACGGCGTGGACATCGCAAGCCCCGAAGGCGCCGTCGTGCGGGCGCCGGCGGGCGGCGTCGTGACGCTGATTCACGACATGTATTTTTCCGGCAAGACGCTGGTGCTCGACCACGGCTACGGCGTGTCCTCGACTTTTCTGCATTTGCACAAGGCGCTGGTCGGGGACGGCGAGCGCGTCGAGCAGGGCGCGCCGATTGCCGAGGTCGGCGCCACCGGGCGCGTCACCGGGCCGCATCTTGACTGGCGCGTCAACTGGCTGGGCCGCCGCCTCGACCCGCAACTGCTGGCGGGGCCGATGTAGGCGGCGCCCCGGACTCTGACGCCTGATTCAGCCGGGAGGCCAGCCGAGCGGGCGGCCCGCTATCAGGTGGATGTGCAGGTGAAACACGGTCTGGCCGGCGCCGGCGCCGTTGTTGATGACCAGCCGGAAGTCGTCGCCGACCTTCTCGCTGCGCGCGATTTCGCCGGCTTTCAGCAGCAGGTGCCCCAGCAGCGCGGCGTCTTCGGCGCCGGCGTCGGCGACCTTCGCGACGGGTTTTCTCGGAATAATCAGGATGTGCGTCGGCGCCTGCGGGTTGGCGTCGCGGAACGCCGCGCACAGGTCGTCCTGATAGACGATGTCGGCGGGAATCTCGCCCGCCAGAATCTTGCTGAAAACGGTTTCTTCGGCCATCATGGTTTCTCCGGTCGTCGTGAAAGCCCCTATCATCGGCCAGGCTGCGGCAAACCGCAAGCGCCGGCACGGCGTCGGCAGGGCGGGGCGGAGACGGGGCCGCCGCGCGAGAGCAATTGACAGCGGCGGCTTTTTTCTTACAATCGGCGGAATAAGCGCATTGGGCGCGAGTTCAGCCAACTACACAGGAGAAACCTGATTATGGAACTTTCACAGGAAGATTTTGAAAAGGGACAGGAAATTTTCGCCGATATTGTCGCAAGATACTACGGCGACCCTGATTTCAAGGCGCGCCTCGATGCCGACCCGACGGGCGTCCTGCGCGAAGAGGGGATGGAGATTCCCGACGGGGTTTCGGTCAAGTTGCTGTTCAACACCGACGACCTGCTGCACATCGTTCTGCCGTATGTAGAGAGTTGAGTCTCTCCTGACGCCGAACCAGCCCGCCTTACCGGAACCGGGCAGGGCGAGAGCCTGTCATCCCGGTTCCCCGCCAAGACACTTCATCCGCCCGCCTGCGCGAGTCGCACGGGCGGCTTTCGCGGACGCGCCGCCGGCGCGGCGGCCCGCGGCGGCCCGCCGCGCCGCTGCGCCGGACTCAGAACGGCAGGCCGTGGCCCGCGCCGACCATGCACATCAGCATCGGGATGGACAGCAGCGTGTTGGTGCGCGACGCCATCAGCGCGATCTTTTTGGCCTTGGCCTTTTCCTCGTCGGACGCCTCGACGCCGCCGAGACCGAGGATTTTCTTCTGGTTCGGCCAGATCAGCCCCCACACATTGAACAGCATGATGGTGCCGAGCCATGCGCCGATGCCGATGATCTCGACGCCTTCTTTCAGCATGAAGGCGCCGGCGAGGCTGCCCCCGCCCCATTTGCTTTCCAGCGCGGCGGCGCCGGTCAGCCAGGTCAGCAGCGCCGCGTAGCGGAACCACGCGAGCGCGCGCGGCGCGACATAGCGGTTGATGGCCGCCGGCCCCGGGCCGCCCTCGTCGGCGGCGGCTTCGGCGACCGCCGGCACCTGCACGAAGTTGAAGTAGTACAGCAGGCCAATCCAGATGACGCCGACGAACACGTGCAGCCACACGATCAGGGAGACTGTGTTGAATTCCATTGTGTAACCCTCCCGCTCAAAGAACGATGCTGATGATGATTGCCAGAATAAAACCGGCGACAATGGTGCCGGTTACCGAGTTGAGTGGATTCATGGGCGCCCTCCTTTCGATTGCTTGAATCATGGCCGGTATGCGGAAAAACTGTGACTATCCTATTACAAGCCGGGCCGGATTGAAACCTGCATGACGGATTCCGTGACAGACCGCGCCGCATCGGGGCTGTTCGCCGGCGGCAGGGGCCGCTGATGTGCGGCATCGCGGGCGAACTGCGTTTCGACGGCGCGCCGGTTGACGAGGCGGCGCTGCGGCGGATGCTCGCGCCGCTGCGCCGCCGCGGCCCCGACAGCAGCGATGTCGCCGTCAACGGCGTGCTCGGCCTCGCGCATGCGCGGCTTGCGATCATTGACCTGTCGGCGGCGGGCGCGCAGCCGATGGCGGACGCGGAATCGGGGCTGACGCTGGTCTTCAACGGCGTCATTTACAACTACCGCGAACTGAAGGCGGAGTTGTCGGCGCACGGCTGCCGCTTTTTCAGCGCCAGCGACAGCGAGGTGATACTGAAGGCCTACCGCCGCTGGGGCGGCGACTGCGTGCGCCGTCTCGACGGCATTTTCGCGTTCGCAATCTGGGACGAGCGCGCACGCGAATTGTTTCTGGCGCGCGACCGCCTCGGCATCAAGCCGCTGTATTACACCCGCGACGCGCGCCGTTTCCGCTTCGCCTCCAATCCGCAGGCGCTGCTGGCGGCGGGCGGCGTGGACACCGCGCTCGACCCGGTCGCGCTGCACCGCCACCTGACGCTGCACGCGGTGGTGCCGGCGCCGCGCACGCTGATCAGGGGCGTGCGCAAACTGGCGCCGGCGCACACGCTGCGCGTCCGCCCGGACGGCGGCATGTCAAAGCGGCGCTACTGGAGCCTCGCGGCGCGGCGCGAACCGCGCGACATCGGCGAGGCGCAATGGATTGAGCGCATCCGCGCCGAATTGAAACGCTCGATTGAGACGCGCTTCCGGATTGCCGATGTGCCGGTCGGCGTGCTGCTTTCCGGCGGCCTGGATTCCAGTCTGCTGCTGGCGCTGCTGGCCGAGACCGGCGCCGGCGACATCCGCACCTACACCATCGGTTTCGAGCACAAGGGCCGCGAGCGCGGCGACGAGTTTCGCTATTCCGACCGCGTCGCCGCGCATTTCGGCACCCGCCACCACCGCTTCCGGGTTTCCGACCGGCATTTGTACGATTGCCTGCCGGGGGCCGTCGAGCAGATGGCCGAGCCGATGCCGGGCCAGGATTGCGCCGCGTTCTACCTGCTGGCCGAGCGGGTCGCGCGGGACATCAAGGTCGTGCAGAGCGGCCAGGGCGCGGACGAGGTGTTCGCCGGTTACTTCTGGTATCCGCGGATGCGCGACGAGCAGGGCAGTTGGCTTGAGCGCTTCCGGCGGCATTATTTCGACCGCGGCCAGGACGAATACCGGCGCACGGTGGCGCCGCGCTGGCAAGTGCCCGACGCGACATCGCCGCTGGTCGAGGCGTTCTTGCACGAGGGGCGGGCCGACACCTTCATGGACGCGGTGCTGCGGATGGATGTGACGCAGTTGATTGTGGACGACCCGGTCAAGCGCGTTGACAACATGACGATGGCGTGGAGCGTCGAGGCGAGGGTGCCTTTCCTGGATTACCGCCTGGTCGAGACGGCGATGCGGATGCCGCCCGAACTGAAACTCGCGAACGGCGGCAAGCACATCCTGAAAAAAATCGCGCAAGACCTTCTTCCGGCGGAGATTGTTCACCGTGAGAAAGGCTATTTTCCGGTGCCGGCGCTGAAGTTCGTGCAGGGGCGGTTTCGGCAGATGATGGCCGATACGCTGGCCTCGCGCGCCTGCCGCGAGCGCGGCCTGTTCCGGCGCGACTACATTGACCGCCTGCTGTCCGGCGGCGACAATCAAAACCTGACGCCGATACGCGGCAACAAGTTGTGGCATTGCGCGCTGCTGGAGATGTGGCTGCAAACACACCTGGCGCCGCCGCGCCGCGCCGCGCCATGAAAACCGCCCCGAACGACACCGCGCAGACGGCCCTGCGCCCGCTTTACACCGCCGCGCAGAGCCGGCGGATGGACCAACTGCTGATTGAGAAAACGCCGGTTGCGGGCGTTGAACTGATGCGCCGCGCCGCCCGCGCCTGTTTCGGCCATCTCATCGCGCGCTGGCCCGGCGCGCGCGACATCGTCATCATCGCGGGCCGCGGCAACAACGGCGGCGACGGCTGCATGCTCGGCCAACTGCTGCTGGCCGCCGGGCGCTGCGTGCGCGTCGTGCAGGCGGGCGGCGATGTGCGTCCGGGCGGCGACGCGGCGCGGGCGCTTGAAGAGTATCGGGCCGCCGGCGGCGTCGTGGCGGAAGCGGGCCGCGTGCCGGACGGCGACCTCATCGTGGATGCGATTTTCGGCAGCGGCCTGAACAAGGCGCTGTCGGCGGCGATGGCCGAATTGATAGAGGACATCAACCGCCGCGGCGTTCCGGTGCTGGCGGTGGATGTGCCTTCGGGGCTGGACGCCGACACCGGCGCGCCGCTGCCGGTCGCCGTGCGCGCCGACAGAACGGTCAGTTTCATCGCGCGCAAGCGCGGGCTGTACACATCCGCCGGCACAGAGTACGGCGGCGAGGTTGTGTTTTCCGGTTTGCAGACCGATCCGGCGCTTGCGGCGGAGGTCTCGCCCTGCGCGCATCTGGCGGCCTGGCGCGAAGTCCGCCGCTGGCTGCCGGCGCGGCGCGGCGACACCCACAAGGGGCAATTTGGCCACCTGCTGGTCGTCGGCGGCAACGCCGGCATGATGGGCGCGGCGTTGCTGGCCGGCGAGGCGGCGATGCGCGCCGGCGCCGGTCTCGTCAGCGTCGCGACCCGCGAGGCCCACGCGGCGGCGATGGCCGCCGCGTGCCCGGTGCTGATGCCGCGCGGCGTCGAGGAGCCGCGCGCGCTGCGCGGGTTGATTGAGAAAGTGGATGTCATCGTCGCCGGGCCGGGTCTGGGGCGCGACGAATGGGCGCGCGCGATGCTGGACGCGGTCATCGAGGCGCAGCGCCCGGCGGTCGTGGATGCCGACGCGCTGCGCCTGCTGGCCGCCGAGCCGGCGGTGTCCGCGCACTGGGTATTGACGCCCCATCCGGGCGAGGCCGCCGCGCTGCTCGGCGTCGCGGCGCGCGATGTGCAGGCGGATCGTTTCAAGGCGGCCCAATCGTTGCAGCGGAAATACGGCGGCGTTTGCGTGCTGAAAGGGGCCGGCACCGTGGTTTGTTCGCCCGCCGCCACCGTGGTTTGCGAAGGCGGTCATGCCGGCATGTCCAGCGCCGGCATGGGCGATGTGCTGAGCGGCGTCATCGCCGCCCTGCTGGGGCAGGGGCTGGCGCCTGAGCAGGCGGCAGTGCTGGGCGTTTGCGCGCACGCGGAGGCGGGCGAACGGGCCGGCGGCGCAACGCCGCGCGGCTTGATTGCGACCGATTTGCTGCCGCGGATACGCGAGGCCGTCAACCCGTGAATGCGGCGCAGTTCAGGCGGGCGGCTTGCAGGCGCTGCGCTAGCACTGTCATAGCGAGCGTCAATTCGTGAGCGTCGTGCAGTTCGAGCGGGCGGCCTTCAGGTGCTGTGTCGGCGTTGCCATAGCGGGTGTCAATTTGTGAGCGTCGTGCAATCCGGGCAGGTGGTGTCCGAGGCGACATTGTTTGTTGAAACCGCCGATGCGATGGAGCGTCTCGGGGCCTGTCTTGCGCCGGGCGCGCGCCGGGCGTCGTCCATCTGGCTGCAGGGTGATTTGGGCGCCGGCAAGACGACATTGTGCCGCGGCTTCATCCATGCGTTGGGCTACCGGGGCCGTGTCAAAAGCCCCAGTTACACGCTGCTTGAGAGTTACCGCACCGCGCGCTTTCCGGTGCATCACTTTGATTTCTACCGGATTGCCGACAGCGGCGAAGTGGAATGGATCGGGATTCGGGATTACTTCGACGACGAAGCCGTGTGCCTGGTGGAATGGCCGGAACGCGCGGGCCGCCGCCTGCCTGCGCCGGCGCTGCGCGTGGCCCTGGCGCTCGACGGCGACGGGCGCCGGGCGTCGCTGCATACCGAAGGCGGTTTCGCGCTGGCCGCCGCGCTGGAAGCCTTCCGGCGCGGCTGAGAGGACGACCTGCGCCGGTGTTTGCCGGTTATTTTCCTGGAATCAGGGAATTCCGCAGCCGGCGCAACTGAATCCACAATTTTATTGGAACACTCTTTCTCAACAACGGGCGCAACCGGGCCCACAGCTCTTGTCCGGGAAAACTCTTTATCCACTGCGAGCAGGCCGCGTCTATCGGCGAGCGATTCCTGGCGAAATAAGCGAGCGGCAGAAGCCGCAACCAGAAGAATATCCTGAAGGTCGGCTTTTCCTGATGTTTCAGGTACTTTTTCTCCATGGCCAGCAGTCGTTCAATCTTGCCGTGAAGGGAGGGGGGTGAGGACTGATTGTTTTCCAGCAGGAAATTCATCAGTGCCAGAGTCTGCGGCGTGCACGGTCGCGGGCAATGGATGTACAGATAATAGTCTTGTTTAAGCAAGGCGGCGTCGCATACGCATTGACACAGTCTGTCAATGTACCGCTTGCGGATGATTTGTCCCCAACGCCCTTTTTCCGCGACAGGCGGGTGGGTCTTTTCCCGCAGCAAGGGCACGAAAACCGACTGCTTTTGATAGTCGTGGATTTTCCTGGTGGGATAGAGTTCATCTCCGTGCCATACATCGGCGTACGGAGAAATGTACTTCTCGATATCTTCGTAATAAGGCGCCACTTCGCGCGCGGCCTGCCCCCAGTCATCGGGCAATGCCAGGACTTTTGCCAGCAGGCTGCCGCGGGCAGCATGGAATTGAACGGAAAACCGGTCAATGTCCGTCGCCGCCAGATTCTCTTTCGTCAGAAGAGAAGCCTGTTTGTCACGCGGTATATAGAACAGACTTCCGAGATGGACGTATTTGTCGTCGGGGATGTTCCGCAGCTGGCCGACAAAATAATCCCGGGACAACGGCAATGCGTCCATGTCGCTGATAGTCACCACATCATCGGGGTAGCGCCGCGCGCCCCAGAATCTGGCCCAGGTGAACTGCACGGCCATGTTGACATCGGGCAGCGGTTCCATCTCGTGCACGATGCCGTCGGCGGGCGGCGGTTTGACGGTGTCGGAATCGCGGATGAAAAACAGCACCGGCGTGATGCCCAGTTTTCGCCACGCCGCCGCCACAAGCGGCCAGTAGCCGAGATAATCCATCTCGCTGTTGCAACTCATCAGGGCGTATTGAATTTTCATCTTGTCGCGGCGAATCCGGGTTGATGCGGGCGTTCCTTTTGCTGAAAACCGGCGGGCCGCCTGCCAGCGAAAGGCCGCCGGGATTGTAGCAGAATGTTGGCGGCGGGGAATAGCCGGTCGGCGGGGACGGCGGTACAATACCGCGACGGATATTGCTTGCAAAAATGGCCACCTCCCTGAAAGAATCACTGCCGAAAAATCATTTGCTTTCCGATGACGCACCATTCAGAACTGAAACGCGCCGTTTTCCGGTTGCCCGGCTTTGCCCGCAGGCGGCGGAAAGGCGGGGGGTGAGCAACGACATGCGCCGCTGTTTGCTGGTTCTGTTGCTGCTGTTGCCGGTGGCCGCCGGCGCCGGGTCGCAACTTGCGGGTCTTGAGGTGATGGATGTCGGCGGCGGCGCCCGCATCGTCATGGAGTTTGATCGTCCGCCGAAGTACCGCGTGCTGGAATTCGATTCGCCGCCGCGTCTTGTGATGGACTTTCAGGACACCCGGCCCGCCGCCGGCGGGCCCGCCATCGCCGCGCGCAGCGCGCTGGTCAGGAGGGTGCGCCATGCGCGGCGCGGCGATGCCGGCTACCGTCTGGTGTTTGATCTGGCCGCGCCGGTCGGCGGCGCGTACTCGGTGCGGCGTCCGCCGCGGCATCCGAACCGCATTGTGCTGAGCGTGCGCCATCCGCCCGGGTCGGGCCGCAAGTCCGCGCCTTCGCCGGCGCCCGCGCGCAGCAGCCGGGCGGCTCCGCGCGGCAAACCGGCGCCTGCGCGCGACAGCCAGGCGGCGGCGCGCAAAGCGGTCATCGTCGTGGATCCCGGCCACGGCGGCAAGGACCCCGGTGCGACCGGCGTACGCGGCACGCACGAGAAGGACATCGCGCTGGCGGTGTCGAAGCGCCTCGCCGGCATGATCAACCGCGAGTACGGCATGACCGCGCGCCTGACGCGCGCCAACGACCGCTTTTTGTCGCTGCGCGAGCGCGTTGAGTTCGCGCGCCGCCACCGCGCCGATTTGTTCATCTCGATACACGCCGACGCCGCGCCGAACGCGAAGGTGCACGGCGCCTCGGTCTATGTGCTGTCGGAGAAGGGCGCCTCAACCGAAGCCGCGCGGCTGCTGGCGCGGCGCGAGAACGCCGCCGACCTGGTCGGCGGCGTCGGCCTGCAAGACAAGAACGAGACGCTGGCCTCGATACTGATTGACCTTTCGCAGACCGCGGCGATGGACCGCAGCGCCGAATTGGCCGCCGTGCTGCTGCGCGCCTTCAGCGGCGTGACGCGCAGCCGCCGCGTCGAGGCCGCCGGTTTCGCGGTGCTGAAGTCGCCGGACACGCCGTCGGTGTTGGTGGAACTCGGCTACCTTTCCAACCGCAACGAGGAAGCGAGGCTGAAACAAACCCGCCACCAGCGCCGTCTGGCGGCGTCGCTGCTGACGGGCATCCGGCGCTACTTCGCCGAGCACGCCGCGCCCGGCCTGCTGCTGGCGCAGATCAGGGTCAGGGACTACACGGTCGCGCGCGGCGACACGCTGTCGGACATCGCGCTGAAATTCAGCGCCGATGTCGAGGAAATCAAGCGGTTTTCGGGCCTGTCGTCCGACCGCATCCGCATCGGCCAGAAACTGAAGGTGCCGGTGCGGAAGAAATAGCGCGCCGCGCGCGGCGCCAACGGATGGTCCGTCGCCGGCCCGCCGGCGTCCGGCTTTCCGGCCAATTTTGCGGCCAACTTTCCGGCATTCGCCGCCGTTTTTTGCTATACTGAAAGGTCACAATCGGTGCTTTGCGGAAAAAAGCCCCCCTCCGGGGCTTTTTTTGTACCGGCCATTTGGGGCCGGGGAGGCCGGTCAGAGGGAGTATATGGACACACAAAACCTGTCAGATTGTATCAGGCCCGTCGTCGAGGGGATGGGCTACATCTACTGGGGGGCGGAGTTTTCGGCGGGCCGCCGCCGCGCCAGTTTGCGGGTTTTTATCGACCACGCCGACGGCGTGACGCTGGACGACTGCACCGCCGTCAGCCACCAGCTCAGCGGCGTTCTCGATGTCGAGAACGCGGTCAGCGGGCCCTATGTGCTGGAAGTTTCCTCACCGGGCGTCGAGCGCCGGCTGATGAACATCGAACATTACCGGCAATACACGGGCAGCAGAATATCAGTGAAAAGCGACACCCCCATCGAGGGAAGAAAAAATTTCACCGGCCTCTTGGCGCGGGTGACGGAGCGCGCCGTGGTCGTGCAGACGGACGACGGCGCGGTCGAGGTGCCGCTCGGCGCGGTTCGCCGCGCGCGGCTGGTCGCTGACGCTTCACAAACCCGGGGTCGCGGATGAAAAACAACGAAGTGCTGCTGGTGGTGGACTCGGTCTTCAACGAGAAGGATGTCGCCAAGGAGGAGATATTCAACGCGCTGGAGACGGCGCTGGCGGTGGCCACGCGCAAGGGCCGCGACCAGGAAATGGATGTGCGCGTCGAGATTGACCGCGACACCGGCGAATACCAGACCTACCGGCGCTGGGAGGTCGTTGACGACGACGACCCGGCGTTCACCTCGCCCGATTACCAGGTGCTGCTGAGCGCCGCGCGCGAGAGCAAGCCCGATATCCAGCCGCACGAGTACATCGAGGAGCGCATCGAGTCGCTGTCGTTCGGGCGCATTTCGGCGCACACCGCGAGGCAGGTCATCGTGCAGAAACTGCGCGAGGCCGAGCGCGCCCGCATCGTGTCGCTGTATGTGGACAAGGTCGGCACGCTGGTCATGGGCATCGCCAAGCGCGAGGACCACGCCGGCCTCTACATTGACCTCGGCAACAACGCCGAGGGTTTCGTGCCGCGCGAGGACATGATTCCGCGCGAGAACATCCGCCCCGGCAACCGGGTGCGCGCCTACCTGCGCGAAATCCGCGAGGAGAACCGCGGCCCGCAGTTGATTCTGTCGCGCACCGCCCCCGAATTCCTGATTGAACTGTTCAAACTGGAGGTGCCCGAGGTCGGCCAGGGGCTGATCGAGATCATGGGCGCGGCGCGCGACGCCGGGCTGCGCGCCAAGATTGCGGTGCGCTCGAACGACCCGCGCCTCGACCCGGTCGGCGCGTGCGTCGGCATGCGCGGCTCGCGCGTGCAGTCGGTGTCGAACGAGTTGTCGGCGGAGAGGATTGACATCATTATGTGGGACGAGAACCTGGCCAAGTATGTCATCAACGCGATGTCGCCGGCGCCGGTCGCCTCGATTCTGATCGACGAGGACCGCCACAGCATCGACATCGCGGTCGAGGAGGACAAGCAGCCGCAGGCCATCGGGCGCGGCGGCCAGAATGTCAAACTGGCGAGCCGGCTGCTCGGCTGGCACCTGAATGTCATCACGACGCAGCAGGCCCAGGAAAGAAGCGACAGCGAGTCGCACAACCTGCTGAACATGTTCCGCGAGAAACTCGCCGTGGACGAGGAGGTCGCGGCGATTCTGGTGCAGGAGGGTTTCTCCAGCATCGAGGAAATCGCCTATGTGCCGATGAAGGAACTGGCCGCGATCGAGGAATTCGACGAGGGCATCGTGGACGAGTTGCGCAACCGCGCGAGCGATGTGCTGCTGTCGCTGGCCATTTCCGGCGGCGAGGCGAAGGACGGCGTGCCGCAGCAGGATCTGCTCGACATGGACGGCGTGGACGAGGCGCTCGCCTACCAACTCGCCGGCCTCGGCATCTGCACGCAGGAGGCGCTGGCCGAGCAGGCGGTGGACGACCTGATTGAAATCGACGGCATGGACGAGAAGCGGGCGGCGGAACTGATCATGGAAGCCCGGCTGCCGTGGTTTGAAGAGGCCGAAAGCGGCGGTGACTGAACGGAACGCGATGGCCGGCGACACGGTAAAAAAACTGGCCGAGACGGTCGGCACGACGGTTGAGAACCTGCTGGAGCAGTTGGTGCAGTCCGGCGTGTCGGGCAAGTCCGCCGACGACATCATCTCCAAGGAGGAGAAAATGCGCCTCATCCGCCACCTTCGCAAGCCCAAGGGCGGCGGCGGCGGCGGCGCGGGCGGTGCGGGCGATGCGGGCGCCGCTGCCGGCGACAGCGGCGGCGAGGGCCGGGTTACGCTGCGCCGGAAAAAACTGTCGCAACTCGAGGTGCCGACGGCGCAGGGCAGGCTGTCGAACACGGTCAATGTCGAGTTCCGCAAACGGCAGTCGTATGTGGAGCGCGGCGCCGCCGAAGGCGCCGCGGAGAAATCACGCGGCAAAAAGACGGCGCCGAAAAAGACCGCCACGGCGAAGGCCGGCGCGGCCAAAGGCGCGGCGAAGCAGGCCGCGACATCCAAAGCCGCCGCCGCGAAGACGCCGAAACCGAAGACCGCGAAGCCCGCCAGGCCGCCGAAGGCCGCCAAGGGGGGCGCCGCCAAATCGTCACCGGCGGCATCGGCGGCGCCGGCGGCGGGTGCGAAGGCCGCGCCCGCCGCCGGCCAGGAAACGGGCCGCCGCCGCGAACTGCACATCGCAAGCGACAAGCGCGGCAAGCGCAAGGTCAAGAAAAAGCACAAGCGCCTGGTCAAGGTCGTCTCGCCCAGCAAGCATGTGTTCGAGAAGCCGACCGCGCCGGTCAAGCGCGAGGTGGTTGTTCCCGAAAGCATCACCGTCGCCGGGCTGGCCCAGCGCATGGCGGTCAAGAGCGGCGAGTTGATCAAGCAGATGATGGACATGGGCATGATGGCCACCATCAACCAGACGCTGGACCAGGACACGGCGATTCTGGTGGTCGAGGAACTGGGGCACCGCGCGCGGCCCGGCAAGAAGGAGGACGCCGAGGCCGGCCTCGTCAGCGAGATGCAGGCGGTGGCCGGCGACCGCGTCGAGCGCCCGCCCGTCGTCATCGTCATGGGGCATGTGGACCACGGCAAGACCTCGCTGCTCGACACCATACGCCGCAGCAAGGTGACCGACAGCGAGGCCGGCGGCATCACGCAGCACATCGGCGCCTACCGCGTCGAGACCGCGCGCGGCACCGTGGTTTTTCTCGACACGCCGGGCCACGCGGCGTTCACGGCGATGCGCGCGCGCGGCGCCCGGGTGACCGACATCGCCGTGCTGGTCGTCGCCGCCGACGACGGCGTGATGCCGCAGACGGTCGAGGCGATGGAGCACGCGAAAGCCGCCGGGGTGCCGGTCATCGTCGCCATCAGCAAGATAGACAGGGACGACGCCGATGTCGAAAAAGTCAAGGGCGGCCTCGCCGAGCACGGGCTGCTGTCCGAGGCGTGGGGCGGCGACAACATCTTTGTCGAGGTCTCGGCCAAGACCGGCCAGGGCGTGGACGATTTGCTCGAGGCGATTCTGCTGCAAGCGGAAATCATGGAATTGAAGGCGCCGGAGCAGGGGCCTGCGCGCGGCGTCATCATTGAGTCGTCGGTGGACAAGGGGCGCGGCGCCATCGCGACGATGCTGGTTCAGCAGGGCACCCTCAGGAAGGGCGACACGCTGCTGGCCGGCAACGAGTTTGGCAGGATACGCGCGCTGCTCGATGAAAACGGCGCCGCGGCGGAACAGGCCACGCCCTCAATGCCGGTGCTGGTGCTGGGGCTGTCGGGCGCGCCCGCCGCCGGCGACGAGGCCCTCGTCGTCGGCGACGAGAAAAAAGCGAGGGAAGTGGCCAACCTGCGCCGCGAGCGGATGCGCGAAAGCGCCCACGCCGCGCGCCAGCAGATGCCGCTCGGCGACACCTTTGACGCGGTCAACGCCGGCGCCAGCACGCTGAACCTGCTGATCAAGGCCGATGTGCAGGGAATCGCCGAGGCGCTGCGCGACTCGCTGATGAAGATCGAGAGCGACGAGGTGCAGTTGAAGATTCTGTCGAGCGGCATCGGCGGCATCAATGTCTCCGATGTCAACCTGGCGGCGGCGTCCAGCGCGCTGGTCATCGGTTTCAATGTGCGCGCCGACGGGCCGGCGCGCAAGGCCGCCGCCGAGCAGGATGTGACGATACGCTATTACAGCATCGTCTATGAACTGGTGGACGACATCAGGCAAATCATGAGCGACATGCTGGCGCCGGAAATCAAGGAGGAGATTGTCGGCATCGCCGAGGTCAAGGATGTCTTCCGTTCCTCCAGGCTCGGCGCGGTCGCCGGCTGCCAGGTCATCGAGGGCATGGTCAAGCGCGGCAACCCGATTCGGGTGCTGCGCGACAATGTCGTGATTTTCGAGGGCGGGCTTGAATCGCTGCGCCGCTTCAAGGACGATGTGGCCGAGGTGTCTTCCGGCACCGAGTGCGGCATGGCGGTGAAAGACTACAACGATGTCAAGGTCGGCGACCACATCGAGGTGTACGAGAAGGTCGAGACCCGGCGCACCTTGTGATGCCGGATTCGTCGCGCTCGCTGCGCGTCGCTGCGGTGCTGCGCCGGGAGTTGGCGGCGCTGCTGCGGCACAGAATTGAGGACCCGGCGCTCGCCGGCGTTGAAGTCGCCGAGGTCGAGGTCAGCCCCGACCTGTCACTTGCCAGGGTCTATTTAAGCATTCCCCGCGCCCGCGACGAGCGGCAGGTATTGCAGGGCGCCGCGCGCGCCGGCGGTTTCCTGAGAAAGCGCCTGGCAAAGACGCTGGCGCTGCGCGCGGTGCCCCGGCTGGTGTTCAAGGCCGACTCCGTCACCGGCGCCGCCGCGCGCATTGAAGAGTTGATTGCCGGTGGCAAGGGGAACAGCGAGGCGGACGGCAAGACAGGCGGCGAGACCGACGATAAGACCAGCGATAAGGCAGGCGGCGAGGCCAGCGACAAGGCAGAAAGCGAAGCCGGCGACGAGGCCGGCAACTGACGCGCCGGTGGAAACGCTGCCGCAGCAGGGCCTGCTGCTGATTGACAAACCGAGGGGCGTCACCTCGTCCCGTGCCGTGGTCTGCGTCAGGAAGCGGTTTGGCGGCGCCAAGACCGGGCATTGCGGCACGCTCGACCCCGCCGCCGAGGGTCTGCTGGTCATCGGGCTGGGGCAGGCGACCCGGGTGCTTCCGTATCTGACCGCGCAGCGCAAGCGCTACGACGCCTGCGTGCGCCTGGGGATGCGCACGGCGACGGCGGATTGCGAGGGCGAGGTGCTGGAGCGCACGCCCTGCCGCGTGCCATCGGCGCGCCAACTGCGGGACTTGTTCAACGATTTCACCGGCGAGGTGATGCAGACGGCGCCGGCGTATTCGGCGCTGAAACACCAGGGGCGGCGGCTGTACGAATGGGCGCGCGCCGGGCGCCCGGCGCCCGGCAGGCGGCGCCTGGTCCGGATTGATTCATTGCAACTGCTGCATATCCAGCCCGACGGCTTCTGCTTTTCGATTGAATGCTCGCAGGGAACCTATGTGCGCGCGCTGGCCGAAGACATGGGCGCGCGCCTCGGCGCGGCGGCGTATCTGGGCCGCCTGCGCCGCACCGCCATCGGGCCGTTTTCGGTCGGCCAGGCGCTGCCGCTCGGCGCGCTTGACGACAGCGGCGACGAGGCGCTCGCAGGCCGCCTGCTGGCGATGGACGAGGGCCTGGCCGAATTGCCGGCGGTGTTTCTGGAACGCGAACAAACGCAGCGCTTCTGCCGCGGTCAGCCGGTGCCCGCCGACCTGCCGGCGGCGGATGAGTTCAGGGTCTATAACGAAATGCGGCGTTTCATCGGCATCGCCGCAGGCAACGGCGGCCAACTCCGCCCGAAACGGGTGTTTTGCGGCGGCGGCTGATTCCGGTTTTTTCCCGCGCATCGCCTTGCCGCGCGGCGGCGCATGGTATAGAATGCGGGGTTAACCCATGTGGATTCAATGGCTTTAACAACCGAAGAAAAAAGCACAGTCATCAATCAGTACGCTCGTTCCAGCGGTGATACCGGCTCGGTCGAAGTCCAGGTTGCGTTGCTGACCACCCGAATCAATTCTTTGCAGGGTCATTTTGCCGGTCACCGGCATGACCACCATTCGCGCAGAGGTTTGCTGAAGATGGTCAACACGAGGCGCAAGCTGCTTGATTACCTGAAGACGCGGGATATCGCCCGCTATCAGGAACTGATTGCATCCCTGAAATTGCGCCGCTGACGGGGTTGCCCGTCTGCCGGGGGCGTTTGCCTCCGCGCCGCCGCGGCGACGGCGCTGATGATTCCCGCACACTGCGATTTAACGGAAGGTGAGATGAAAACGATAACCAGAAATTTCCAATACGGGGCGCACGATGTCGTCCTTGAGACCGGCAAGGTCGCCCGCCAGGCGGACGGCGCCGTGCTGGTCAACATGTCGGACACGGTGGTGCTGGCGACGGCTGTTGGCCGCGCCGAGGATGCCGAACCGCGCGACTTCATGCCGCTGACGGTCAATTACCAGGAGCGCACCTATTCCGCCGGCAAGATTCCGGGCGGCTTTTTCCGGCGCGAAGGGCGCCCGAGCGAGAAGGAAACCCTGGTCTCGCGGCTGATAGACCGGCCGTTGAGGCCGCTGTTCCCGACCGGGTTTTCAAACGAGGTCCAGGTTGTGGTGACGGTGATGTCGCTGAACCCCGAGGTGGACGCCGATGTGCCGGCGCTGATTGGCGCGTCGGCGGCGATGGCCATTTCCGGCATTCCGTTCAACGGCCCGATTGGCGCCGCGCGCATCGGCTTCAAGGACGACCATTACCTGCTGAACCCGACCCTGCCGCAACTGGCCGAGTCGGACCTTGACCTGGTCGTGGCCGGCACCGAAGAGGCGGTGCTGATGGTGGAATCGCAGGCCAGGCAGCTGAGCGAGGCGCAGATGCTCGGCGCGGTGGATTTCGGCCATCAGCAGATGCAGGCGGCCATCGGCGCCATCCGCGAACTGGCCGCGGAGGCGGGCAAGCCGGCGTGGGACTGGAAGCCGTTGGCGCGCAACGAGCAACTGGCGGAGGCCGTCGAGCAGCGTTTCAGCGACCGGCTGGGCGAGATTTACCGCATTCACGACAAGCAGGAACGCCAGGGCCGGATTGAGGAATTGCGCGCCGAGGCGGTCGCGGAACTGGAGGAGGGCGAAGGCGACGCCGACGCCGGCAAGCCGCAGGCGCCGGAACTGCTGTCCAAACTGGAGAAAAAAATCGTCCGCTCGCGGATACTGGAAGGAGAGGCCCGCATAGACGGGCGCGACACCCGCACCGTCAGGCCGATCCACATCGAGACCAACCGCCTGCCGAGAACCCACGGCGACGCCTTGTTCACGCGCGGCGAAACGCAGGCCGTGGTGGTGGCGACGCTCGGCACCGACCGCGACGCGCAAATCCTCGACAACATCGAGGGGGACTCGAGAGACCGCTTTATGCTGCATTACAACTTTCCGCCGTATTGCGTTGGAGAAACGGGATTTATGGGGTCGCCGAAGCGCCGGGAAATCGGCCATGGCCGCCTGACCAAGCGGGGGCTGCTGGCGGTGATGCCGGGCGAGGACGAGTTTCCGTATGTGATTCGCGTGGTTTCGGAAATCACCGAGTCGAACGGATCGAGTTCAATGGCCTCGGTTTGCGGCGCAAGCCTTGCGCTGATGGGCGCGGGCGTGCCGCTGAAGGCGCCGGTGGCGGGCATCGCGATGGGGCTGATTCTGGAAGGCGACAAGTTTGCGGTGCTGACCGACATCATGGGGGATGAGGACCACTTCGGCGACATGGACTTCAAGGTGGCCGGCACCGCCCGCGGCATCACCGCGCTGCAGATGGACATCAAGGTGGACGGGGTGACGCCGGAGATCATGGCGGTCGCGCTGGAGCGCGCGAAAGAGGGGCGTTTGCACATTCTGGACAAGATGAACGAGGCGCTGCCGGCGCCGCAGGAAATGTCGCAGTATGCGCCGCAGTTGTTCACGATGCACATCAAACCGGAGAAAATCCGCGAGGTCATCGGCAAGGGCGGGGCGACGATACGCTCCATCACCGAGGAAACCGGCACGACCATTGACATTGACGACAGCGGGGCGGTGACCATCGCCTCCGCCGACCGCGAGGCGGTGCGAAGGGCGCGCGAGCGAGTTGAGGAGATTGTCGCCGATGTGGAAGTGGGCAAGATTTACGACGGCACGGTGGCGCGGATTGTGGATTTCGGCGCGTTTGTCAACATTCTGCCGGGGCGCGACGGCCTGGTTCATATCTCGCAGATATCGGAGGAGCGGGTCGAGTCCGTCAGCGACGAACTGAGCGAGGGCGATCAAATCAAGGTCAAGGTGCTGGATGTGGACAGGCAGGGGCGCATTCGCCTGAGCATGAAGGCGATCAGCCAGTAGCCCGCGGCATGGCGGTTGAGAAAGTCATTCGGGACGATGCGGAATGGCGTTCGCTGCTGACGCGCGAGCAATACCGGATATGCCGCCTTCGCGAGACCGAGCCGGCTTTTGCGAACCGCTATCATGATTGCAGCGATACCGGCGTTTACCGCTGTGCGTGCTGCGGGCTGGCGCTGTTTTCCTCGGACGCCAAGTTTGATTCCGGCACGGGATGGCCGAGTTTTTCGGCGCCGGTGGATGCCGGGCACATCGAGACCGCGGCGGACGACACGCACGGCATGAGCCGCACCGAGGTGTCCTGCGCGGCCTGCGGCGCCCACCTGGGGCATGTTTTCGCCGACGGGCCGCCGCCGACGGGGCTGCGCCACTGCATCAACTCGGCGGCGCTGGCGCTGGTGGGCGAATGAGGCCTTTCGGGTGAGACCTTTGCCCCGTGGTGTGGTAGGATACTATCCGCCGATGGCCGGTGTCCCGGCCACTCCACAATCATTCAGGAGGATTAACAATGAAAGTCAAATGGGATGAAAATGTCTGCGTCCACGCGGGCAAATGTGTTTCCGGCTTGCCGACCGTCTTCAAGGTCATAGACGGCAAGTTCGTAGTCGATGAATCGGGCGCCAGCGAGCAATCCATTCGCGACCAGGTCGCCGAGTGCCCTTCGGGCGCGTTGACTGTGGAAGAATAAATATTCCCTGCAACAACGTCCCGGTTCCTGAACCGTCGCGGGTCTGAAGAGCCGCGGCGGGGAAGAAGCAGGATGAGAGCCCCGCGTGCGCGCCGCCTCGATATACCTGGTATATGACGCCGATGTTTGGCCTGTTCAATCGTAAAAAAGATTACGAGGCGGTGATTAACGGGCAAACGACCGTCACCGTGAAAGCAGGCCAGAATCTGCTGGCGGCTGCCTTGGATGCGGGGCTCGACTGGCTGCACGACTGCCGTGCCGGCAGTTGCAGCACTTGCCGGTGCTATCTGAAAAAGGGGCGGATAAAACCGCTGTCCGATTTCACCTATGTGCTGACGGGACAGCAACTCAAGGACGGCGTCATTCTCGCCTGCCAGACGGCGCTGAAAAGTGATGTTGAAGTCGAGGTCATGCTGGGGCAGGGGCGCTTTGTGGTTCCGGCTGTGGAACGGCGGAGCACCCTGACAAGCGTGCGGAATCTGACACACGATATCCTTGAACTGGTTGTGACCTGTGATGAGCCGATGCCTGACGGCCTGCTCGCGGGCCAGTACGCCGAAGTCAATTACCCGGGCTTGACCCGGCCTCGTTCCTATTCTTTTTCCAGGGATCCGGCGGATGAGAATCCGTCGGAACTGACCTTCTTTGTCCGGCATGTGCCGGGCGGGAAGTTCACTGACTGGCTATTTGAGGCCGACCGCACGGGGTCCCGGCTGAGAATCAAGGCGCCTTTCGGAAATTTCCGTCTGCACGAAGATTCCGGGCCGATGATTTGCATTGCCGGCGGCAGCGGCATCAGCGCAATCAAGGCGATTCTTGAGCATGCCTGCAACCTCAGTGTCGCGCGCGACGCCTACTTCTTCTTCGGTGCGCGCGCCCAGCGTGATTTGTATTGCCGTGATGAAATGCGCGAGATTGCGGACAAGTGGAACCAAAACCATGTTTTTGAATTTGTTGAGGTGCTGTCCGATGAACCGGAAGGCAGCGATTGGGCCGGGCCGCGCGGCTTTGTCACGGATTATCTTCGCACATCGTATATTGAAAATAAACGCCTTGATCTGGCCGGTTGCCAGGGATATCTGTGCGGTCCGCCGCCGATGATAGACGCCGGTATCAAACTCCTGACGGAGTCGGGCATGCCCGGAGAGCGGATTTTCTATGACAAGTTTCTGGATGCGAGCACAATGCCCGGCGGGCGCTGAGGCGGCGGTTGCAGAAGCGGCGTTTCACGCCGAAGCAATCTGTTTTTCCTTGATTTCGTCGAAGGTTTTGCAGTCTATGCACATGGTGGCGGTTGGGCGTGCTTCGAGGCGCCGGATGCCGATTTCGACTCCGCATAGTTTGCAATAGCCGTACTCGTCGTTGTCGAGTCTGCCGATCGCCTGGTCTATTTTCCGGATCAGTTTGCGTTCGCGGTCGCGTTCCCTCAATTCCAGGCTGAAACCTTCCTCCTGCGTCGCGCGGTCCGCCGAATCGGCGTGGTTGGAGGAATCCGACTGCATGTGGGTCACCGTCCGGTCCACTTCCTGCATCAGGCTTTTTTTCCAGCCGGTCAATATCATGCGGAAATGGTCGAGTTGTTTGCGGCTCATGTATTCCTCGCCTTTGCGCTCCTTGTAGGGGGTGATGCCGGCGGGCGGCTCGTGGTGGGCCGTCATGCGGGCGCTGGCGGAGCGGGAGGCTTTCCCGGCAGGCGGCGCTTTTTTCGCGGCGGGCGCCTTCTTTTTGACGGCGGGCCCGGCGGGCGCTGCATCGGGCTTTTTCCTTGCAGGCACTTTTTCCGCGGCAGGCGCTTTTTTGCCGCCCGCTGTTTTCCTTGCGGCGTCGCCGCCGCCTGATTTGCGTTTGACTTTTTCAATCATTTTGCGTCACGAAGTTTCGTTGCATCGTTATTTTGGCCAATTTATCGGCGGCGCGCAAGTGTCTGCCGGGCCGCCGTCGTCTTCAAATGACTTTTGCGGCGATGCCGCCATCCTCCACGAGGATATCCAGGGACTGGTCTTTCCGCACACTCTTCGCCGAACGAATCACGCCTCCTTTTTCGTCGGTCACGATGGCGTAACCGCGCTTGAGGGTTGCGTACGGGCTCAGAGTATCCAGTTTCGAGGCCAGTTTTTCAACCTCGCGTATTTTACCCGATAAGACGCCGCCGCAGGCCGCCGCCAGTTCGCGGGTATCGTGGTGCAGGCGCGCGCGGTGCATTTGCACCAGGGCGGGGAGATTGCTGCGCGCCAGCAGGGCTTCGGTGTGCATCGCGCGCCGCCGACTGGCCGCCAGCCGGTTTTCCGCGGCGACGGCGAGTTTTCCTTGCAGTTCGTCAAACTGCCGGGTCAGGTTGCGGATGCGGTTTTCCGGGTGCGAGCGCAGCAGGTCGGTTTTCAGCCGCCGCAGGCACTCCAGGTTTTCACCGAGGGTATCCTCCATCAGGTGGTGCAGCCGCCGCAGCGTCGCAAGCAGGCCGGCCCGGATTGCGTGCCCGTCGGGGCTGACCCGTTCAGCCGCCGCCGACGGCGTCGGCGCGCGGCAGTCGCTGGCGAAGTCGGCGATGGTGAAGTCTATTTCATGACCGACGCCGCTGACCACCGGCAGTGCCGACGCGGCGATTTTGCGCGCCACGGCTTCGGTGTTGAACGCCGACAAGTCTTCGATGGAGCCGCCGCCCCTGACCAGCAGCAGGACTTCCGCTTTGCGGTGCCGGTTGGCCAGTTCCAGCGCCCTGCAGATTTCGGCGGGCGCTTCGGGGCCTTGCACCGGCGTTGAATAAACCACCAGGTTTATCGCCGCGCAGCGCTTTTCCATCACCGCGATGACATCGCGCAATGCGGCCCCCTGGCCGGAAGTGACGATGCCGACCGTCCGCGGCCAGGCGGGCAGCGGGCGTTTGCGCGCCTCGTCAAAGAGGCCCTCCCGGTGGAGTTTCCGTTTCAGGATTTCAAACTGGCGCTGCAACTCGCCGACACCCGCCGGCTCCATCTGTTCGACAATCAACTGGAGGTCGCCGCGCGGTTCGTAGCAATCGGGCCGTGCGCGAAGTATCACCTGCGCGCCGTTTTCGGGAATCATTTTCAGCGCCCGGTTTTTGCCGCGGAACATCGCGCAGCGAATTTGCGCGGCGTGGTCCTTGACGGTGAAATACATGTGCCCGGAGGCGGCCAGGACAAAATTGGAAATCTCGCCCTCAACCCGGATGGCCGCGCCGAACTCGCGCACCACCGCCCGCCTGATTTCGCCGAGCAGGCGGCTGACCGTGTAGATGCCGGCTTTGCCGGAACGGGTCGTCGCTTTCATGGAGTCGGTTTTCCTCCGCAGTTGTGCTAAAATGGCCGCGCTGACCGGGGGACATTATCCGCACCGGCTCGCTGGATGACCAGACAGATGGACAGCTTACAGGAAGCCCTCACTTTTGACGACATTCTTCTGGTGCCGGCCTACTCCGAAGTTCTGCCCGCCGACATCGACCTGAGAACCCGCCTGACGCCGGAAATCTCGTTGAGCATCCCGCTGGTGTCGGCGGCGATGGACACCGTCACCGAATCCGGGCTGGCGATTGCGCTGGCGCAGGAGGGCGGCATCGGTTTCGTCCACAGGAACATGGCGATTGAGCGCCAGGCGGACGAGGTCAGGCGCGTGAAGAAATTCGAAAGCGGGGTCATCAAGGACCCGATCACGGTGCCGCTCAGCGCCACCATCCGCGAGGTGGTCGGGCTGATGGAGCGGCACGACATTTCCGGCGTGCCGGTGGTGGAGGGCGAAAACCTCACGGGCATTGTCACCCACCGCGACCTTCGCTTTGAGGTGCGGATGAACGAACCGGTCTCGGCGGTGATGACGCCGAAAGAGCGCCTGGTCACGGTGAAAGAGGGCGCCGACAAGCAGGAGGTGCAACGCCTGCTGCACAAGCACCGCATCGAGAAAATGCTGGTCGTCAACGACGACTTCCAGTTGCGCGGCCTGATCACGGTCAAGGATTTCCAGAAATCGGTGCAATACCCCAATGCGTGCAAGGACGGTGATGGCCGCTTGCGCGTCGGCGGCGCGGTCGGCGTCGGCGAGGACGCGCTGGAGCGCGCCGCCGCGCTGATCGAGGCCGGCGCCGATGTCCTCGTGATGGACACCGCGCACGGTTTCGCCAGAAGCGTGCTGGACATGGTCGGCAAATTGAGGGCGGCCTTCCCCGGCGCCCAGATGGTCGCCGGCAATGTCGCCACGGCGGACGCCGCCCGCAAACTGGTTGACATGGGCGCGAACGCGATCAAGGTCGGCATCGGGCCGGGTTCGATTTGCACGACCCGCATCATCGCCGGTGTCGGGATTCCGCAGTTCACCGCAATCAACCAGGTGGCGAAATCGCTGAACGGAGAGATTCCGGTGATTGCCGACGGCGGCATCCGCTTTTCCGGCGACATCGCAAAGGCGCTCGCCGCCGGCGCCGGCGCCATCATGATCGGGGGCCTGTTTGCCGGCACCGAGGAGGCGCCCGGCGAGATCGAGCTGTACCAGGGGCGCTCCTACAAGTCCTACCGCGGCATGGGATCTCTGGCGGCGATGCAGCGCGAAGTCAGCGACCGTTATTTCCAGTTCAAGAGCGACAACGGAAAATTCGTGCCCGAGGGCATCGAGGGCCGTGTGCCGTACTGCGGCAGTCTGTCCGATGTGGTCTATCAATTGCTCGGCGGCGTGCGCTCGAGCATGGGTTATCTCGGCTGCGCCGACATCGCGGAGATGCACCGCAAGGCGGGTTTCGTCCGCATCACCGCGGCGGGCATGCGGGAAAGCCATGTGCACGACGTGTCCATCACCAAGGAAGCGCCGAACTATCACATGGGCTGATGGTCGCGGCCCGGGCCGGCGGTATGCACGCTTCGCAGCAACGGCACAAAGTTGCCATCATAGATTTCGGCTCCCAGTACACGCAGTTGATTGCGCGCCGCGTGCGCGAACTGGGGGTGTACAGCGAGATTTTTCCGTACACCGCCGACGCCGGCACGCTGCGCGATTTCTCGGCCAGGTGCGTGATTCTGTCGGGCGGCCCCGAATCGGTGACCGAAGACGAGGCCCCGCAGCCCGCGTGCGACATCGCCGCCCTCAAGGCGCCGGTGCTGGGCATCTGCTACGGCATGCAGTGGATGGCGTCGCGCTTCGGCGGCGAAGTGGAGGCGGCGGGCCACCGCGAGTTCGGCCACGCCGACATTGAAATCACCGGGCCGACGCGCCTGTTCGGCGCCGGCGCCGGCGCCAGATTGCAGACCTGGATGTCGCACGGCGACCGCGTGGTCGCGCTACCGCCCGGCTTTTCGGGCGTGGCGCGCAGCCGCGGCTCGCCGATTGCGGCGATGGCCGACGAGGAACGCGGCTTCTACGGCTTGCAGTTTCATCCCGAAGTGACGCACACCTCGAACGGGCGCGAGATTCTGCGCCGCTTTGTCTGCGAGATTGGCGGCTGCCAGCCGCAGTGGCGGCCCGGAAGCATCATCGAGGACAGCATCCGCAGCATTCGCGAGCGGGTCGGCGATGAGCAGGTTGTGCTGGGGCTGTCGGGCGGCGTTGATTCCTCGGTCGCCGCGCTGCTGATACACCGGGCAATCGGCGATCAACTGCATTGCGTGTTTGTGGACAACGGCCTGCTCAGGCTCGGCGAACGCGAGCAGGTGCACGACACCTTTGCCAGGCATTTCGGCATGGACCTGCACACGGTGCCGGCTGCCGGGATTTTTCTGAAGGCGCTGGAGGGCGTTGTTGACCCGGAGCGGAAGCGGCGCGTCATCGGCGGGCTTTTTGTGGACATGTTCGAGGAGAAGGCGCGCAGCCTGGGTGATGTGCGCTGGCTGGCGCAGGGCACGATTTATCCGGATGTCATCGAGTCGGCCTCGGCGGGGCGCGAGGGCGCGCGCCTGATCAAGTCGCACCACAATGTCGGCGGGCTGCCCGCAAAGATGAGACTGAAACTGCTGGAGCCGCTCGCCGGGCTGTTCAAGGACGAGGTGCGCAAGATTGGGTTCGAGTTGGGGCTGGAGCGGGAGGTGCTCGACCGGCATCCGTTCCCCGGCCCCGGCCTCGCCGTGCGCGTCATCGGCGAGGTGCGCGGCGAGGCGCTCGAGCTGCTGCGCCGCGCCGATTTCATCTTCATGGAAGAATTGAAAAACGGCGGTTTCTACGACCGGGTGGCCCAGGCGTTTGCGGTCATGCTGCCGGTCAAGTCGGTCAGCGTGATGGGGGACGGCAGGCACTACGGTTTTGTCGTCGTTCTGAGGGCGGTCGAGACCGATGATTTCATGACCGCGCGTTACGCGCGGCTGCCGCCCGACTTCATCGAGGGCGTGTCGCGCAGAATCGTCAATGAAGTGCCGGGCATCTCGCGGGTTTGCTACGATGTCAGCAGCAAGCCGCCGGCCACAATTGAGTGGGAGTGAGCGGCGGTGGCGGCGGCGCAACCGCAGGCGGGCGACCGCGCGTATATGGAATCGGCGCTGGCCGAGGCGCGAATGGCCGGGCAGCGGGGCGAGGTGCCGGTGGGCGCGGTGATTGTGCGCGGCGGCGAGGTCGTCGCGCGCGGCGGCAACCGCTCCATCGGCTCCAGCGACCCGACAGCGCACGCGGAAATCGTCGCCCTGCGCGAGGCCGGGCGGAAACTCGGCAATTACCGCCTGCCCGGCGTCGCGCTTTATGTGACGCTGGAACCCTGCGCGATGTGTTTTGCGGCGATGGTGCACGCGCGGATTGCGCGCCTTGTCTATGGCGCGCCCGATTCGGCGAGAGGCGCCGCCGGCGGCTGTCTTGACTTGAACGGCCACCGCGCCTTCAACCACCGCGTGGTGGTCGTCGGCGGCGTGCTCGAGGCCGAGTGCGCCGGCGTGCTCCATGCGTTTTTCAATGGCCGGCGCGCGGCTTCCGCGGCGCGGTGACGCGGGCTAAAGAGTGGCCGGGGCGAGGTCGTTCAGGCGCGATGGCCGCGGAATGTCGGTGGTGATGTCGCCTTCGATCATGTCAATCAGGCGCTGGTAGTTGCGGACGTTTCTTACATAGAGAGAGGTGTCGCCGCCGCGCGGCTTTCCGTGCTGCGCCTGCCGGTACCATTCCGGCTTTTGCAGCAATTCCAGCGCTTTCTCGATGTCCACCCACAAGTCGGGGTTGCCGCCCCGCTGTTCCGTCAGCGCGATGGCGTCCTTGAGATGGCCGTAGCCGGAGTTGTATGCGGCCAGCGCCATCCAGGTGCGGTCCGGTTCGGGGATGGTGTCCGGGATTTTGTTTCTGACCGCCAGGAAGTGAAGGGCGCCGCCGAGGATGCTGCCGCGCGGGTCGGCGCGGTCCGTGATGCCGTGCTGGCGGGCGGTGTCGCGCGTCAGCATCATCAGGCCGCGGACGCCGGTCGGCGAGACGGCGCGCGGATTCCAGTGGGATTCCTGGTAGGAGATGGCCGCGAGCAGCTTCCAGTCCAGGCCGTGCAGCCTGGCGACGCGCCGGAATTCATCGCTGTATTTCGGCAACTGGCGGTCGGCCAGTTCCCTGAAAGTGAGTTTTTCGGCGTAGGAAAGTTCTTTCACATGCGGGTGGTGCACATCAATCAGGCGGTCGAGTTCCCTGCTGCCGGTGATTTCGCTGAAAAAGTCGGCGACGGCGCCGGTCAGGGTTGCGGGCGCGTCTTTTCTGAACAGCCAGACGACCGGCAGTTCGCCGGAGACATCGAACGCGGCCTTGACATAGGGGTGGAACAACTGCGTGGCCGCGAGTTCGCTGGAGTCGGCGAGGGTGTAGCGAATCAGCCCGAGGTTGACCCATTCAATCAGTGTGTGTGAATCGGTGTTTTCGTGGAGGTACCACTCGGTGAAATCATGGTTTTTCTTTCTCGCCAGGCGCAGGGTTTCCAGGTGGCCCGGGTGGGGGCTGATATCAATGTCTTTCATCGCCACCCTGTCCAGGCCGGTCGGGCCGGTGTCGGGGTAGCGGTAGATGAGTTTCTGCCGGATGTACTCGTAGGGCGGTGACAGGAGAAAACGTTCTTTCAGCGATTCATCCGCGCTCAGGGCGCCGGCGGCGATTTGCACCTGGTTTGCTTCGAGCAGTTGCACGGCTTCGGCGATTGTCACCGTCGGCACGATTTCCAGGCGAATGCCCTGCTTTTCGGCGAACAGCCGCAGCAGGCTGTGGTCAAGGCCGGTGGGGTGATGGTCGAGCCAGTAGTACGAGGCGGGGTTGACGCGTACTGCGACTTTGATGGGTTGCAACGGAGCCGGTTCCGCCCCCCCGCCATCGCACCCCGCGAGCAGCACGGCGGCGGCAAGCGGCAGCAGGCATGCCGTATTCGGAATTGCTTTCAGGAGTCTTTTCAAGTTTTCCGGATTTTAACTGGCGGCATTCTCCTGCTTGACTCCAATCCATTGCCGTCCGCAGGCCGATGCCGCCGCCACGGTTGTATCGTCCCCCATGAACGGGTCCAGCACAATGCCGGCGTCGGTGGATTCGATGCATCGCCGGGCCACCTGATCCCGCGGTATTTCCCACACCGCGCCGGCGGCCCCGGCTTCGGAGCGCAAGCGGAAGCATGGCCCGGCAATCAGGTAGATGACTTCGTAATTCGACAGAAAGCAGTCCGGGGCGGGATGTATCCTGCCGGTGCGTTTCCGGATGATAATCTGGCGAACGGGGAAACCGTCCACAATCTTGCGCCAATCCCGCAGCAAGCCGTTTCGCACCCGCCACAAATGGCGGTAGAAAATGGCGCCGTCCGCGCGCAGCACCCGCATCATCGCTGTCAGACAGTCCCGCTGCCACGACAGATGTTCCTCTTCGCTGCGTCCGTCGTCACCGGCCGGGCCGGCCACCACCAGCCCGACCGATTCAGCCGGCAATTTCGCCAGTATCTCCGGGCAGTCGCCCGTATGCACCTTGTTCAACCATTGTTTCATCAGCGCAGGCCGTACATGCCGGGCGGCCTGCCGCAGCAGTTCGTCAAAAGTCATCGGGATATGGACTTTGTCAGCCATTGGCCGCCGCTTCGCGCAACCGCCTGAGCATGGCCCACGCAGTCTTCTGGGTAATGTCCAGTTCGCGCGCCAGTTTGTGGCTGCTGATTCCGTCCTCGCACGAGGTGACCAGCCACGCAGCGGCAAACCATTTTCGCAATGGCAGCCGGCTTTCCTCAAAAAGAGTTCCCTTGCGAACCGAGAACAGTTTCTTGCATTCGCCGCATTTGTAGCCGTGCCCGCGCCGGACACGGTAAATCTTCGCGCTTCGCGCACAATGGGGGCAGGCGATGCCGGCAGGCCAGCGCAACTGCTCCAGATGGCGGGTGCAGGCGGCCTCGTCGGGAAAGGCCCTGAGCAGGTTCTCCAGGTTGTCGTATTCCATGCGGATAAAGTATTTTAGGTATATTATACAACCCGATGGAAAATCATCAGGTTGTTCACAGTATCCGGCGGATAAATGCCGCGAAAATGCCCCGTATGCCGAAGGTTCTATGGATAAAGGCTTGATTCAGTCTTTTATGGTAGTATTATTGCACGCATTACCTACACCTATAGGAGGTACTAAAAGGTATGAAAAAATTAATGATTAATGCGCGCTACTTCTTTGCGCCTCTGTTGATCCTGGTTGCGATGTTCGGGGTAGTCCTCGGCGGCATCTTCAGCTGGGTCGGCGTCGCGTTGCTGGTGGCGGGCATCTTCATTGATACCGCGATGAAGTTTCAAAGCCGTGGCGCCGGCTTTGACAACGATGGAAATACCAACGGTATTCCGGGACTTCAGAACGGTGTCATGTATTTCATGCTCCCGGTCTTCGTTGTATTGCAAGTTGTGCTGGCATGGCGCATCTTTCAATATGTCACAGGGGTTCCTGTTGAGGTAACCACCATGGTTTGGGGTGTACTGCCATACACCAACGGGATTACCGGGCTTGATTTGATTGGCGCCACGTGCTCCATCGGCATCTTTGCCGGCATTGGCATTATCTATGGCCACGAACTGTCGCATACCAAGGGCTTCGGCTTCATTATCTCAAGACTGATGATGGGTCTGTCCGGTTCGAGCCATTTCTGCTATGCCCACGTTTACAACCACCACCTGGAACTGGCGTCGGAAGATGATCCGGCAACGGCTCCGCGTGGCCGGACAATGTACGGGCACCTTCCGCTGAGCTATTTCGGGCAGTCCAAATTCCTGCTTGAAATGGAGCAGCAGCGGCTCAAGAAGATGGGTGTGCCGTTTTTGTCATGGCAAAACCGCTGGATCAGGGGCTTTATGATGAGCCTGCCTTCACTCGCGCTGTTCTTCTATGCCGGAGGCTGGGTTGGCATTGGCTGCCTGGCGATTGTGTGGTTCATTTCCAACTTTGAACTGGAAGCCCTCAATTACCTCGAGCACTACGGCCTGATTCGCGAGAAAGGCGAACCGATTGAGTACCGGCATTCATGGGACAACGCCACGGCGTTCACCAGCTGGTTCTTTATCGAGATTGGCCGTCAAGCCGACCACCACGACCGCGGGGAAACCCATTTCTGGGAACTGGATGAAGTGGGTGCACCCAACACCGGATGGGGCTACTTCACTTTGTTCGCCATGGCACTGGTTCCGCCGTTGTGGCATATGTATATGCGCAAGCGGCTGGCTGCGTGGGATGAGCGTTTTGCGACCGAAGGCGAAAAGGAAATCGCCAGACGCATCAACGAGAAAACCGGTTACGCAGGGAAGGCGAATCCGAACGACACGCTCACCGCGTCTGCCGCCTGATTCGCTATATCGCTGATTAGTTGCGTTTCCGCCCGTTCTGAAGGCCCTCTTTTCAGAACGGGCGGATTTTTTTATTCATTCAGAATTCAACTTTTATCAATCTTTTTTAACTTCAACCTTAAACACTACAATTTAACGAGGAGACAATAATGGCTGTTGGTGATCGTTTACGGGACCGCATTGAATTGTGGGGCGCACCTTCATGTGTAAATACGGCGAAATGCCTGTTTACGGGCGGAGAGAAAGGAATGGATGTAACCTGCATCCTGTTTGATCCTTCTTCCCAGGACGTGCAGGTCCGTTCCCCGCTGGGTGTCGGTCCGATACTTTGCCACAAAGATTTTGTAGTCACCGGTCAGAGCGCAATCCTGTCCTACATGGACGACAAGGGGTTCGGGCCGTCTCTGGTGATTAGAAACGGCGTTGTTCGAGCACAGATGTACCAGTGGACGCAATACGCGACCGAAGTCGTGCAGCCGGCGATGGAGAACGACGATGATGCAAAACTGGGAGCCGCTTTCGATGTGCTGGCCAAACGCCTGCAAGACAGGGGCGGCGCCATTCGCGGTGATTTTATTTGCGGCGAATTTTCCCTTGCCGACATTCATTGGGGCGCTTGCGCCAACATGTTGTTTGTCAAGGGCAAGGGTTCCGTCGTGGAAAGCCGCTCGGATGTCGCGCGATGGTGGGGGTGCATCAAGGAGCACCCGAGCACCAGCAAAGAGAAATTGAAGCCTTTTGAATGCATGCCCACCCAGGCGGATGTTCAGGGCAACACTTTGCGCAACATCGACATACACAACTAATCAATATCTGCATCTGAAAGGGAGACAAGAATGTTCAAGATCATTGTTGTAATGCTTATTTGGTCGGGGGCGCTTGGTTATGGCCTCTGGGCGCTCGGAGTCCAGAATCATTTCCACGACCCGTTGTGGGCAATAGGCACTGCGGTGGCCTTGCTGATTGGGCTCATGGTCAATGTCGTGATATTTTCCAAAATGCACGGCAACCGGCCATGGGAATGGTTTTAACTACAGTTCTGAAGGGGAACAAAACATGAAAACTTTGAAGAAAACCTCTTTGATCGCGAAAGGCCTTGTTCTTGGTGCTTCCCTGTTATGGGTGCCGATGAGTGCGATGGCCGGTCCGTATGGATACGACCTGCACAATGTTCTGTCTCCGAAGGCGGCGGGCATGGCAGGCACGACGATTGCCGGCGACAATGCGGGGCCGGTCGAGGCGGTTTACGGCAACCCTGCCAATCTGGCTGATTTCTATGCAGCGAGAACCGGACAGACTGCGGGGACGCAGTTTACGTTTGGTGCGACGCTGTATCATCCGGAGGCCATTGCCAGGCACAATGGTAGTATCGCGGGTTTGGCCGGAGGTGGTCGCTTCCGGGAGAGATCTCAGGCTGAATCTTACGCAGTGCCGCAAGTCGCATTCACGCAAGATCTTTCCGGAGTCGGTGTGCCCATCGTTCTGGGCGGTGGCGTATCGGCGGTTTCCGGTATTGGCGTGGACTGGCGAAGCAACCCGAATGCATTGGGTGTCGGTGCGGAGTTCATCGTACTGGGTGTCAACCTTGGGGCCGGCTACGAAGTGATGCCCAATCTCGATGTCGGTTTCGCTGCGACTGTCAGTTATGCAATGCTTGAGGCCGGTTTGGCTGGAACCTCGGGACAAGCCCATGACTACGGCATCCGGGGGACATTTGGGTTGGATTACCATCTGACCGATGCGACAGACATTGGACTTTACTACCAGACCGAGTTGAGACATAACTGGAATAACTTTATTCATTTGTCCAACACCAATATGGTTGATGATACCTCTCATTATTCAGATTTGGACATTGAGCAGCCAGCCAACTTTGCTTTTGGCGTTTCGCACAAATTTACCGACAATATGCGCGTTGCGGCGGATGTGATTTTCAAAAGATGGAGCGAGGCTGCTTTCTGGGAAAGGATTTATCATGACCAGACTGCATTCTCGATTGGTGGCGAATACGACCATGGTCCGTGGACATTTCGCGCCGGTTATGGATATGCGAACAACCCGAACCGCAATACAGTGCAACCGGGCTCCTTGGAAGGGTTCGACTTCATTTGTACAGGGTCGGTAAATGGGGCGGCCTGTCTGCCTCTGACCGGCGGCGTAGGTGGTGCGGTCTGGAGTTGGGTGCAGGCAATGGAGGGCCCTGTCATCTACAAACATCGGGTTAGTGCCGGTTTTACTTACAACGGTTTTCTGGCTCCGTTCTTGGACTTGGATGTGCATATCGCCCATCAACTGCAAGAAGAAGAATGGTACGATGCCCCTAACACGCCGGATGGCATGGGTGGTACGCTTAACTTCCAGAACCACACCGAACTGGATGTCCAATCCTGGCACGGCGGCTTTGCGTTGACCTGGGCGTTTTAATTCATTACGGAGGGCAAAATCATGCCTAAATTCATCATCGAAAGAGACATTCCGAAAGCGGGCGACCTGTCCTCGCAGGAACTGCAAGGCATCGCACAGAAGTCGTGCAGCATCCTGAAAGACATGGGGCCGCAGATTCAATGGGTCGAGAGTTATGTAACGGACGACAAGGTGTACTGCACCTACATCGCTCCTGACGAGGCCATGATCAGGAAACATGCCGAAAGCGGAGGCTTCCCGGCAAACAGGATCTCGATGGTCAGAAGAGTGATTGACCCGACGACATCGGAATAAGCATCTGCAATGCTGAACTTGTGGGCTGTCCTTCGTTGAAGGGCAGCCCTATTTTTTTGCGGGTATTGTTTTTGTGAACAGGCGGTTTGCGCTCATCGGTCTGGTGATGGCGTTGGCGGCGGCGCCCGCAACGGCGCAGAGGGATTATTACTTTGTGCCGCTGGCCCTGTCCTACACCGGCCTGTCCGGGGTCGCCAGCGGGTATTTCGGCGGCGTCAGCGATTATTTCACATTGCTGAACGAGCGCGACGGCGGCATCGGCGGCGTTCCCGTCGCCTGGGACGAGTGCGAGACGGAATACGAGCCCACCAAGGGGATGGAGTGCTACCATCGGCACAAGAAAGATGAAGCCGGGCGCCCGGCGCTTTATTTTGATTCACTGGCGCTGTATTTTCATCCGCTGAGTGAAGGCGTTTTTCCGGCCCTGGCGGCGCAGAGCCGCCGCGACCGTTTGCCCGTCGTCAGTGTCAATCACGGCCCGGTCGAGAGCCGCCGCGGCGATGTTTTTCCGTATCAATTCCCGCTTGGCGCCGGCGCCCTTGATTTTGCCCACGCCGCCATCCTGCACATGGGCGCGCGCCTGGGCGGCATGGAGGAACTGAAAGGCCGCACCATCGTAACGCTCCACCACGGCTCCCCGTATGGCCGCGCGGCCAACGAGTTCTTGAACAGCCTCGGCGAGCACCATGGCTTCCGGCACGAAGCCATCGAGGTGCCCCACCCGGGCAATGAGCAAGGCTCCCAGTGGCTCAGAATCCGCAAACTAAAGCCCGCTTTTGTTTATCTGCGCGGCTGGGGCCTGATGAACCCGGCGGCGATTCAGACCGCGGTTCGCACCGGCTACCAGGTGGCCAACCTGATCGGCGCTGAATGGAGCAATTCGGAAGAGGATGTGATTCCCGCAGGCAGGGCCGCCCACGGTTACCAGGCGGCGATAACGCACCGCGCCGGCGCCGATTTTCCGCTGGCGCGGGAGATTATCGAGAAACTCTACAACCGGGGCAAGGGCGACCTGGACGACCGCAGCCGCATCGGCAGCACTTACTGGAATCTGGGTGTTTGGGCGGCGGCGATGTCAGCCGAGGCCGTTCGCATCGCGCAGGAACGCTTTGGCAAGGAATTGACCGGTGCCATGGTGCGCTGGGGGTTTGAAAATCTCAATCTGGACGATGAGGAGATTGAGGAAATGGGCTTTGCTGATGTGGCGCCCGCCATCCGGATTACCTGCATGAACCATGCGGCTGTTCAGCGTGTCCGTTTTCAGGAATGGGACGCACAGGAACGCAAATGGACGCTTGTCAGCGACTGGGTTGACAGCGACAGCGATTTTGCGCGGCGCATCGCCGGGACCAACGCCGAGATGTATGCCCGGAAACACCCCGAATTCCCGCAGCGCGATTGCGACGCTGAAAAGGACCGGGACGCCTTTGATTTGTAGTGCCGCAGAAGGGGATGGCAGCCTATGCCGTCTCCAACACCTCCGCCGCCACAACAACCCCGTCTTCATCCGCATAAAGCCACGCC